>JAUCCH010000070.1:0-15267 GCA_034676385.1 Leucobacter sp. | reverse complement strand
GCTTCGGTCTGCTCAAGGTGTGCTTGCGGGGCCGGGTACGTCGGCTGGGAGGCCTGCTCGGGGTTTGGAGTCTCAGTCACGGTCTTTCCGCCTTTCTCGTACCCCCAGCCTGTCGAGCATTCCTATGAATCTGATTAGTGCTGACTGTGTGCGTGCTGCGTAAAGCCTGATTGCAGGCCAGACAGGCGCTCACGGTAGTGGGCCACATTTCGAAGTTTCACGTCTTCGTAGCCTCGAATGAGGTCGGGAAGGCCCGCAATTTCAATCGCTGATGGCAACTGAGCTTCGTTGAGCGAGTCGAGCATGCCACGAATTACGAGTTCATACTCCGCGATGAGTTCACGCTCGAGTACACGGACCTTGTCACGGCCAAACGGATCAAACGCGGTTCCTCGCAGTCCTCTCAGCGAACGGAGCATCACGAAGGCAGGCCGGAACCACGAACCGAGTCGAATCTTGTTTTTCATTCCCATTGCCTTGAGAGTCGGCGGGTGCAAGCGCCACTCCACCTTTGCGCCCTCACCAAACTGCTGAGCGACTTCGTCATCCATCATGGGGTCAAGTGAAGGCCCGCCACCTCGTACTCATCCTTGTAGGCCATGAGCTTGTACAGGTATTTGGCTACAGTTTCGGAAAGGAGTGAACTGGCTGCAGCCTGCGCAGCTTCGGCCGCTCGCACCTCTTCGACAAATAATTCATAGCGGTGGGCACATGCCTCATTCTGGTAAGCGACGAGGTCAGCCCGGCGAAGTGCCACCACGCGCTCCAGTTCTGAGCCTGAGGCGGCATTGACGATGGCGCTCGGGAGCAGTTGCTTCTCGATCTGTTCGCCCTTCAGCTCTTTCAGGCTCGCGTCGAGGGCTTTTTTGTCTGCAATGAACTGGCGCCCCCTGCGGAAGGCCTGGAGGTTCTGTTTGACGGCGACGCCGTTAAGTACGATTGCTTCTTCGACGGCGTCAGGAAGCAGGCTGAGCGCCCCGAGCTGCACTGCGACGCCAAGCATAAACATGTTGCCCATTTGCTCGGAGCCGAAGAGGCCCTCTGCATAGTGTCGGAGGTGGAAGGAGACACAATTGCCGTCGACCAGTCGATCGGTGACCCGCTCGAGCGTGGCGCCCACCTCCGGGAAAGTCACGTTCACATCGCTGACCATGGCCCCGGTTGGTACTACAGAGGTCGAGACAATCGCTGTGGCATTCGGGGCGAGTGAGACCGCATTGTGCGAATCCGCTGCAACGAGCAGGTCATAGCCGAGGTAGAGGTCACACGCACCGTCACCGATACTATTTCCCAGTTCAAACGGTGTCGGCTCGATGATGAGGTCAGACACCACTGCCCCGCCCTTCTGGGCCAGACCAGTGCGATCCAAGGTGCGTACGTGGCGACCGGAAAGTACCGCCGCGGTCGCGAGCAGCTGGGAGGTCGTAACCACGCCCGTGCCACCGATACCCATGAGCCTGATTCGATGAGATTGACCTGTCGACGCGACCGGTGTGGGCAGATCAGCTGGATCCAAGTCGGCGAGCCCCGATCCTCGGCTACTCTTCACGCCAGGTCGAACCGTCATGAACGCCGGGCAGTCCCCATCGAGACAAGTCTTGTCGACGTTGCAAGAGCTCTGATGGATGCGGGTCTTCCGACCAACTCGGTATCAACCGGCTGCACTGACAGGCAGTTCGACTTTTCGCCGCAGTCTCCACACCCCTCGCAAATACGCTCATTGATCATGATGAACTCTTCGGGTTTCTTCACAAGACCGCGCTTGCGCTTCCCGTCGCAGCTCCGTCGCACACTCCTGCTCGTGAATGACGCACGGTGGTTCCGGGGATCCTCGCCAAAATCTCTTGAGCATCACCCAACCGGTCGCGATGCCACACCTCTACCCCACCGGGTATGCGCTGCCTCTTCAGCTCGCGAGGCTGGTCGCTCGTCACGATGATTCGCGCAACGCCCTCGGCGAGCAATTCGCCGACCATCTCTGGGATGGTCATCTGGCCAACCGCATCCTGACCACCCGTCATCGCAACGGTCGAGTTGTAAAGAATTCGGTAGGTGATGTTGGTGTTCGCCGCAATCGAAGCCCGGATCGCAAGGCTTCCGGAGTGGTGAAACGTGCCGTCACCAAGGTTCTGTACGAAGTGGCCATTCTCTACGAATGAAGACATGCCAATCCACTGCGTACCCTCGCCACCCATTTGCGTGAGGCCGACAACGTCACCAACCTGTTTCGGGTCCATCAGCAGGACCATCGCGTGGCAACCGATACCTGCACCAAACGCCGAGTCTGTCTGCGGCTTCGTTCAGCTGTTGTGTGGGCATCCCGAGCAGAAATATGGGGTGCGCTGTGCGAGCGGCAAATAGATACGGTCGCCGAGGCTACCCTTGCGCGAGTCAAGCCAGCGATCCACACCAGGCACGGACGGTAGCCCCGCAAGCTGGCTCGCAAGGCCCTTCGTCACAGCGTCAGCGGTCAGCTCACCGTGCGACCCGAAGAGGTCCTTCCCAGCGTTGCCACGCTTGCCCAGGATCGTCGGGCGCGAAGGTGCGTCATACAGCGCCTCACGAATCTGAGTTTCAATGAACGCACGCTTCTCTTCCACCACGATGATGGTGTCAAGCCCCTCGGCAAAGTCGAGTATCTGTGACACTGGGATTGGCCGGACCGCCCCGAGCTTCAACACACGAAGGCTTGAGCCGTTCTCGGTGCCTTCCCCGTCCGGGCCACTGCCAAAGCCGAGAGTGGCAAGTGCCTCCATGGTGTCGAGATAGCCCGTGCCCGCGGTGACGATGCCAACGCTGTCCGCATTCGATCGCCGCACAATCTTGTTGATGTCGTTGAGCTCGATGTACTCGCGGACTAGGCGCATGCGCGTTGAGAGCATGTCACGCTCAAGCGGGCCAAGTGTCGGTTGCAGCAGTCGCGAGGTTGGTTCGTGCAGGCCCGCACCGAACGGCAGCACCGGCGCAAACCCATCCCCTGAAACGAGGTCAACGGTGCTCGCGCCGTCCGCAACCGAAGTGACAATCTTCATTGAGGACCACAGCCCGCTCGCCCGCGAGAGTGCAACGGCATGACGACCGAGTTCCAGCACCTCCGCTGCATCGCAAGGGTAGAGGATCGGCATCATCAGGTCAGCAAGCGCATGCTCGGAGGCACACGGCACGCTCGAGGACTTTGCAGCGGGGTCATCACCAACGAACGCGACAGCTCCACCTGCGGGGTGGGTGCCCATGAGATTGGCGTGGCGGAACGCATCGGTGGCCCGGTCAAGGCCGGGCGCCTTACCGTACCAGTAGCCGGTCACACCATCCACGGTCGGCTTCAGCTCATCAATCAGCTGAGTACCCTGCACCGCCATCGCCGCGGCCTCTTCGTTCAGGCCGGGTTCGAAACGT
Organism: Leucobacter sp.; assembly: GCA_034676385.1. Lineage (GTDB taxonomy): Bacteria > Actinomycetota > Actinomycetes > Actinomycetales > Microbacteriaceae > Leucobacter. The sequence continues at coordinate 11,871 of JAUCCH010000070.1, read as the reverse complement.
ACGCCGTGCCCGTCGAGCAGCTTTTGCTGACGCGCGAGTTCGAGGTCGTAGCCACCGAGAGGCGATCCCTCATACCCACTGATGTAGGACGCCGTCTGCAGCCCCGCGGCGGCATCAAGGCGGGCGCGATCGAGCGGGAGCCGAGCGAGCGCTTGCACGCCCGTCATCAGCACTCGACAGGTCTCGTCAAGGTAGCGGGCGCCCAGAGGATTCAAGGTCAATTCTTTGTGTTGCACTGGCCAACCGCCTTTGGTCGTGAATCCGAGCAGGGTTGCTCATCATTTTGTGCAATAGAATCGCATTAGATTGCCATCTGAATCAACTAGATGCGATTGAACTACTCATTTCACCAAGTTAGACACGCGATTTAGGGGCAGTATTGAGCAATATGGCGAGGATCGACCGGCTCGACGGAGAGCTGATCTCACTGCTGGAACAGGACGCAAGGCAGAGCATCGGAGATCTTGCTGATCGTCTAGGGGTATCTCGAAACACCGTGCAGGCTCGCCTTCGTCGCCTCAGTGAGGCCGGCGCGCTGCGCGGGTTCTCCCCCCGACTGAACCTAGAAGAGGCCGGAATCAGCGTCGAGGCCTTCGCAGCCCTTGCGCTCGATCAGGGCAAGCTCGACGACGTGATCAAGCTGCTCGCGGCAATTCCCGAGGTGATGGAAATCCACGCAACTTCGGGCCGCGAGGATCTCCTCGTACGCCTTGGGGCGGTCTCACACGCGGAGCTGCAAGACCTCATCCAGCGAATTGTCGGCTTGCCCGGTGTCGGCCACTCAAACACGACTCTGGCCCTCACCACGCCGCTTCCGTACCGCGTAGGCCCACTGCTCAGCAAGGTCACCAGGGATGCCGGCTGGGGTCGCTCTACGGCGCTCCCAGAGCGGGTTATCGGCAAAAACGTGTGGATAGTGCCGGGCGTGTTCACCCTCTGCCGCCCCAGCCTCTGCGTAGCCAGAGCCCTTCAGTAGCGTCGAGGCCGGTGTCGTAGACCACCGGCCCTGGGTCTGGTTCCGTGAACCGTGGCCGCCGCTTCTGCGGTGTGATCTCCTTGGCGACGGGCATGGTGCCTGCGGTGTCGATGAGGCCGGCGCGTTCAATCAGTACCCATTCCGCGGCCCGCTTCTGATGCTCAACGGTCATGCCTCGGTGCAGGCGCAGCGCCTGCTTGATCATTGCGTTGATGCCACCCTCGAGTCTGGATGTGGTCTTGGGGCCGCCCGCGCGTAAGTAGGTGAAGAGGTGTTCGCGACGTTGGAGTTCGGCAAGGAGGTTGTAGGCCTTGCGGAGCCGGTCGTGGGTGTACCACCATTTCTTGCCGGTGGGTGAGTCCCAAAGCCCGTTCCGGAGCCTACGTTTCGCATAGGATCGTTCAGTGGTGAGATGCCCATACACGGTGTGCCAGTCGTTGAGCTGCTGCAACCAGACCAGTGCTTGGTCTGCATCCTTGATGCGTCGCAATCGTTTCCCAAGTTCAAGTAGCGCCTGACCTGCCGGGGTGCGAGGCCGCAACGTGAGGTGGGTGCGCATGTTCATCCAGACATGGAAGATGCAGCGTTGTACGAGGGTGTCTGGCCACTGTTCACGGAGCGCGGCACGTACTCCGGTGCCGCCGTCACAGATCACCACGAGCGGGGCAGGAATCTGACGCAGGAGTGCTTCCCATGCGGCTTGTGACTCCGTCGAGCACCATTGCCAGGCCAGTGGGGTGTGGTGCTCATCAGTGGCGATGAGCAAGCACCAGTCGCCGATGTAGGTGCCGTCGATCATCACATATTTTGGTGGAATTGTGACGGCGGGCAGGCGTGGGGTGACGCGCCAACACCAGGCAGTTTGGTGACGGAATGAACGGCCGGTGAGGCAATCGGTTTCTGCTTGGGAGAGTTTCCCGAGCAGCCAAGTCAGGAACTGTTGGAGCTGGTGTTTGCGGGTGACATCGTCGCGTCTGCGGACCGAGGAAGCTTTGCAGGTTGGGCAGAGCCAACGTTGGGTTCCGGCAGCTGTTCTTCCGTTCTTCACGAGCGTGGAATCGCATAGCAGACAGCGGGTCGTGTTTGATGATTTCGGCACAGTTAAGGTTGGCCGAGCATGACGGTCCCTGTTTTACCGCATGATCACGCGGCTAGATCAAGATTCCATCCACACGTTCTTGCCGATAACCCCCCAGAGCAGTTCCGCGAGTAGTCACAGTCCGAGCGACAACACCGCAGACTCCGCGAATGCAAAAGAACCCTGATCAGGTAAATCCCTGATCAGGGTTCTTTTTGTGTCGCATTTCCGTTGCGGGGGCAGGATTTGAACCTACGACCTCCGGGTTATGAGCCCGGCGAGCTACCGAACTGCTCCACCCCGCGGCACAAGAATTAACTCTAGCACGGGAATCGGAGTAGCCCTAATCGGCCCGGTTACTGCGCCTGCATCGCCCTCGAAAGAGCGTCACGCAGCCGTGCGTCGGCCTCACCGTATGCAGCCCAATCGCCTGCCTTCATAGCGTCGTCACGGTCAGTGAGAGCCTGCTGCATGTCGCGCAGCGCGGTCTGCAGGTCGGCCGCTGGGGCCACGGTCTCGCCGTCGCCCGGTGCAGGCGTTTCGCCACCCGGCTCGACCGCCGTACCGTCGCCGGGATCCTCGCCATCGATTGCCACCGCACCGTCGCCCGCGGAGGCACCTGAGTTGCCGCCGAAGAGTTTGTCGAGCGCTGCATCAAGCGTGTCCTCAAAGGCGATCTCGTCACCGAATGAGGCCAGTACCTTCTGCAGGATCGGGAAGCTGGTACCTGAGGCGGCCTGCACATAAATAGGTTGCACATAGAGCAACCCGCCGCCCACGGGCAGTGTGAGCAGGTTTCCACTGATCACATCACTACCACCCTGGCTCAGGATGTTGAGCAGTCTCGACACCTCTGCGTCAGTACTAAAGCTGTTCTGCACCTGACCTGGGCCGGGCACGGAGTTGCCCTTCGGGAGGGTAAGCAGCTTCAAGGTGCCGTAGTCTTCCGACACTTTGCCGTCCACATTGCCCGCGTTGGAGTTCGCTGCCAAGTACCCGGTGAGAATGTCACGTGAGTTCGTTCCGCTCGCGGCCGGAATGTAGGTCGAGTAGATCGAGAAGTTCGGATCCACACCCTTTCCTGCAGCAAGGGTCAGATAATACGGTGGTTGCCGCGCAACGTCACCGCTGTTGTCACCTGAAATCACAGTCGATACTGGGTCAGAGGGTGTACGCCATGCATCTTCATCCGAGTAGAAAGCACCCGCGTCAGTGACGTGGTAAGTCGAGAGAACCTCACGCTGCACCTTGAACATGTCGCTGGGATAACGCACGTGGCTGAGCAGGTCACCGCTCATCTTGTCGATCGGCTGGAGCGTGTCAGGGTAGACCTTGCTCCAAGCTTGAAGTAGCGGATCCTCGGTGTCCCATGCATACAGCTTGACGCTACCGTCGTATGCACTCACGGTCGCTTTTACTGAGTTGCGGATATAGTTGACCGGCTTCGCAAGAGCGCTAGTACGAGGGGTATCAGCATCAGTGATGAGTGCGTTGAAATCCTTCATCTCTGAATATGGGTACTGGTCTGAGGTCGTGTAGCCGTCAATAATCCACACGATCTCACCGTCCACCACGGACGCGTACGGTGAAGAGTCAACCGTGAGGTACGGTGCGACCTTCTTGACCCGGTCTACAGGATTGCGGTCGTACAGAATCTGAGAGCCGTCGACTACCGCACCCGAAAGCACGATCTCCATCGACTGGAACTTCAGCGCGAACAGCAGTTTAGTAATGATGCTGCTGAGCACTGGTCCACCCTCGCCAGAGAAGGTTGTCAAGTTTTGACGGGCACCGTCGGCTTCTGAGACAGTAGCGTCGTCAGCAGCGACCTCCTCGGCGACAGCCGATTCCTCAGTCGCGCTCGCGTCTGGAGCTTCCTCCGTGACAGCAGGAGCTTCTTCGGTTGCCGCAGGCGCGTCGCTCGCGGGATCCTGGGCTTCGTCGTCAGCCGGAAAATCGAGCTCAATCGGCTTCTCGCGCTTTCCACCCACAATGGAGTACTCAGGCGAGGACATGCCGAAGTACACGCGGGGCTCAAACTCCCCGAAGGCGACCGCTAGTCGGAATACCGCTCTCAAGGAAGACAGGTTCGCCGCCACTCGACCGCTGGTTGCCGTACGAGGCGACCAAGCCATACCCGTGGGTGTACACAAGCGTGCGGTTGTACCAGCCGTCCTGGCCGGACACGTCAATGTCACGAACCGCCGTCACCGCATCCTCAACCTTGCCGTCGATTTCGTAACGGTCAACGCTCAGAGACTTGGGAAATTGGTAGTACTGACGGCTCTGCTCAAGCTGAGCGAACGTCGGAGATACGACCTCGGGATCAATGATGCGGATGTTTGCGGTGGTCTCAGCATCGCCGCGCAACTGACCCGGCTCAGCATCGGTCACGGCGTCGTACCGCTCGACCTTGACCTTGTCGATGCCGTAGGCGGCCCTGGTGGCCTCAATATTCCGGGAGAGGTACTCACTCTCAAGGCTCTTCTCGTCTGGGCGCACCCTGAGCTCCTGCACGACCCAGGGGTAACCCGCACCAACGACCAGAGCAGAAACAAGCAGCAGTGCAGTGCCAATGACCGGCAGCCGCCACTTACCCGTAAAGGCCGTAATCAAAAACAGCAGCGCAACGATCAGTATGATTCCGGCAAGAATCTGCTTGCCCGGGATCGTGGCGTGCACACCCGAATAGGTGGCGCCAGTGAAACGCCCCTGGTAATCGGTCAATACCGCGTAACGGTCAAGCCAAAGACTTCCACCCTGAATCACAAGGTAGAGGAACGCAAGCACTGCCGCCTGAATACGGGTCGACTTTGAAACTCGCACATCTCGACCTGCGACCGAGATACCGCCGTAGAGGTAGCTTGTGGCAACACCAAGAATGAGACAGATCAGCACTACTGCAGAGGCGAAACCGAGTACGCCCTGCCAGAACGGCAGATCGAACATGTAGAACGACACGTCAAGCCCGAACTCGGCGTCCTTCTGACCCGCGGGGGTCGAATTCCACCAGAGCAGCACCTGCTGCCATGAGGTTGCGGCGGCGAATCCACCGAACAGGCCAAACAGTGCGGGCAACGCCCACTTGATCAACCGACGCAGCGGCTCCACCAGCTCCTGATACCGGTCAAGCTGAGCGGTCAGCCTCGCGTATACCGGACGCTTGCGATAAGCCAGATCAATGGTGAAGAAGACCGGCACCGCCATCGTAATGAAGCCGATGAGGAACATTGCTCCCCCGGCAACCCACTGAGTGAGAAGCACTGGCAGGTACCCGAGCTGATCGAACCAGAGCACTTCGGTAAAGACCGAGGCGGCGGCAAGAAAACCGAGAATAATCAGCACTACAAGCACTACAGTCACCGCAATGGGTGACATGCGGCGCTTAGATGCCTGGGGAACGGCGTTGGTCGAGTCTGTCACGTCGAAACTCTCTGTTGAAAATTGGTTCTGGCGTGACTCCAGCCTAGCGAGCACCCTGGCGAGAACGCTGGGATTCGAGGATCGCCTCAGCTCTAGGTCACACTGTTCGCAGTGAGCGCAACAACATGGCCATCGATTCGACTTACTCTCGGCCGATTCCAACGAGCTTGCCGTAGCGTTGAGACATGAACGATCGCGAGCACGACGACTCCGCTGAACAACCGAACGATGACGCGTTCAATGAGCTTCAGCGCATGCTGAACGAGATGCTTTCGGGGCAAACTCCAAGCGCCGATTTTGACCCTACGGCTTTCGCCAAGGCTGCAGGACTCCCAGGTGACCCAGCTGCTCTGCAGGGACTGTTTGCCACGATGCAGAACGCCATGAACAACCCCTCAGACGAAATCGACTGGTCAAGCGCTCGCCGCATCGCCATCGATGTCGCCACCCAGGGTGCACCCGCCGCAGACCCGACTATTGCGCAGCGCTCCTTTCCGGTCGCTGCACTCTGGCTCGATGAGGCGACCGATGTCGGCGCAACGGCTGATGCGCCTCGATCAATTACTCGCATCGAATGGGTGCAGCAGACCGTTGATACTTGGATAGGCCTGGCCGAGCCAGTAGCCGAGTCCATCGCCAACGCGCTCACAGATGCGCTGAGCAACCAACTCCCGGAGCAATTCAGTGGCGCACTTGGCGGGCTTGCCCCAATGCTCCGCAGTGTTGGTGGCGCCCTGTTCGCAAGCCAGCTTGGGCAGGTAATTGGAAAACTCTCAAGCGAGGTCGCGGCCGGTGGCGACGTCGGAATTCCGCTCTTCGAGGGTCAGGGTCGCGAAGGCGGCGTGCTGATCCCGAGCGGTGTCGCTGCTTTTGCAGACGGTCTTGATCCAGAACCTCGAGGCGGTGACGCTTTATCTTGCAGTACGTGAGCTGGCGCACGCCCCGCCTCTTCCGCCGCGCTCGTTGGCTGCGCCTACATCTTGTCTCGGCAATTACTGACTATGCCCCCGGCATGAGCATCGAGCACGATGCGCATCGAAGAACTCGCCCGAGATATCGATCCGTCGGACACCGAGGCAATGCAGCAACTGGTATCGAGCGGTGCCCTCATCCCGCCGAAGACGCCGGCACAAGAGGCTGCCCTCGAGCGCCTCGAGACAATGCTCGCGCTCATCGAAGGTTGGGTTGACGCCGTAACCGAGGCCGCGGTTTCTCGGCTACCTGGTAGCGAAGGAATCGGCGAGATGGTGAGGCGCCGACGCGCAGCGGGCGGCCCGGCGGAGCATGCCTTCAGCACACTGGTAGGCCTCGAACTTCGACCTAGGCGCATGCGAGAGGCGGCCGCGCTCTGGCGACTGCTCACCGAGCGTGGCAGCATCGAAAGGCGCGACGCCCTTTGGGCTCGCCCGGATTTGCTTCCAAGTTCCGAAGAGATTGACCACCCAGCTCGGCTACTTGAACGACTCGGACTTCTTGGCGAAACTCCCGAGGCAGCACCTGCTGATGATTTCGACCGTGCACTCGCGGAACTGCTCGACGGCGAGTTCGATCCGCTCGATGGTGGAAACGATACGAACTTACCGCCCGAGGATCCAATTCAGCCACCACCGGTGTAGATCTGAATTTTTATTTGTCGCTCACAGGCGAGAATTTGAGTTATCTCTCTCGTGGGCTGTGGACAACGGCGATGCAGCGTGGGCTCTGCACCATGATGACCATATGACGCCAGACGAGATCGCCCTCGACCCTACGTTTCCACTGTGCTGGGAAGACACAGAAACGCTTCGCATCGGCTTCGATCGCGCCGAGGTACGCCTGCGAGCCCCATCACCCGCCGCGCAGCGCTTTGTTGACAAGCTTCGAACTGGTCTGCATCAGCGTGAACTCACCGCGTGATGGCAAGAAAGGCGGGGCTCTCAGCCGACGAGCAGGCCTCGCTGATGCATCAACTGGCACCAGTACTCATGCACCCCGAAGCGGCAACCCCGCACACGCGAGAGTCAAACTCCAGAGTTGTTTCCTTTGCGGTGCTCGGTGAGGGAGTCTTTGCGCGAGGGGTTCGAAGGCGCTTTGAGTTGGCCGGGCTGCCGCTTGTTCAGGGCGCGGCGGCGCCTGATTTTGCCGTTCTCGTAGAGCAATTTCTTGGCTCTTCAGCCCGAGCGCAGCCTCTGCTCAGCAGCGATATTCCGCACCTACAGGTCTGCGCCACTGATCGCCGAATCTTACTCGGCCCTCTAGTGTTATCTGGCGGAATGCCCTGTCTCACTTGTGTAGAACTGCACGACCTTGATCGGGAACCATCGTTACATGTTCTCGCCGCACAACTCGCAGGTGATCTCCCGCCTGCTGCGACAGCTCACGGCATCGAGTTGGTGAGCGCTTTCGCAATCGCGGTGGCTAGACGTTGGCAACAAGGTGAGGCCGATCTCGTTGGTGCCAGACTGAGCTTTCCAATACACAAAGGGCTCCCAGTGCCGCTACCAGATGCAGAGCAGCTCGCCGCTCACCCAGCCTGTGGTTGCGTCTCGCTCTCACAGGTGAAGTGACCGCTATGCGCCGATACTCAAACCTGCCTCAGCAATAAATCTCGAAGGCAGCCTTTGCACTCGGCTGGTGCCCGCGGTGCCCGAAATACGCAAGAGATCTCTTGCGCGCGTGAATGCGACATATGCAAGCCGACGCTCCTCATCGATCGCCGACTCACCTTGAGCGTAGGTAATCGGCAGCAGGCCCTCATTCATGCCGATGAGATGCACAAGACGCCACTCGAGACCCTTTTGCGGAGTGCACTGCGCTGAGCGTTACGGCGTCGACCGTCGGCTCGTGGTGGGCCTTTGACCTTGCGAGCAACTCTTCACTGAATGATTGCATCGTGGCCGTTTCCGGCTGGTCGTCGAGCATCATGAGGATCGCGTTTAGGGAATCCCACTCCTCTCTCGCGGCTCCCCCGGTTGGAGGCGTTGCGCTCCAACCGCAGGCACGCAACACATCGCTCACTATTTGAAAGAGTGGTCTCGGGTCTGTAACTTTCGCCTGCCCCCGCATCAGCATGACGGCCTGGCGAACTTCGGCACGATCAAAGAATCGCTGCGCGCCATGCACCTTCGCCGAGATACCAAGTTGCTGCAATTCCGATTCGATGACAGCAGACTGTGCATTGGCGCGGTACAGCACCGCAATGTCGCTTGCAGGAACTCCAGATTTCATGCTCGACTGGATCGCTGCCGCCACCGCACGCGCTTCGTCTCGCTCGTTTGCAAACCATTCTGCGCTCACTGGGGCCAGACGGTCTGTTCGTTCCGCGCGGAGAGTCAGTGCGCCAGGTCTGCCCTTCATGAGTTTATTTGCAACGTGCACAATTGGTTCGGCGGACCGATAGTTGCGCTCGAGTTTGAACTCCCTAGCATTTGGGTGTTCATGCGCAAAGCGGAGGAGGTACGAACTCGATGCTCCGGCAAAGCTATAGATCGTTTGGCTCGCGTCGCCTACGACGCACAGCTCGTCCCGGTCACCGAGCCACACTTTCATTAGCGCGTGCTGCAGCGGTGAAACGTCCTGATACTCATCGACGGTGAAGAACCGGTAGCGTTCACGCACCTGGAGTGCGGCGCGAGGCTCGGTTTCGAGCATTCCTGTGGTCAGGACCAGGACATCTTCAAAGTCAATCTGGCGCCGCTCGGTGAGCACCGTGGCGTACTTTTCGTGAATATCAAGCAGTTGCTCCGCCGTGACACCAGATGGAATCGGGCGCGATTGTTCCACAGCCACAAGCCGCGCAGCGTAGGAGTCAAGATCAAGCATGGAGACCTTGCGCCACTCAATCTCTGCCGCAATGTCGCGCAGCGTTTCACCGGGGAGACGTAGGCCGAGTGACTCAACCGCCTGGGAAATGACTGGCACCTTGCCAGAAACAACCTGCGGCGCAGCACCGCCAACAAACTCTGGCCAGAAGAAACTCAGCTGAGCAAGCGCTGCACCGTGAAAAGTCTGAGCCCGCACCCCCCGCGGCCCCAAGACCCCTTAGCCTGGTCTGCAGCTCCCCTGCAGCCTTTCTCGTGAAGGTAACAGCCAGCACCCGTTCAGGCGCATACGCCCCAACCCTCACCCCATGCGCAATCCGATGCGTCAGGGTCCGAGTCTTGCCCGTGCCTGCACCCGCCAATACAGAGACCGGACCACGTAGACACTCTGCAATCTGACGCTGATCGGCATCGAGCCCGTCAAGCAGGTCACCGACCACTATCGCCCTCTGCGATCCAGAGATCGATCAGCCACCCCGCGATCGAAATACCACGTGGCAACAGCAGGTCAGAGCGCGGGTTACGCAGCTCTTCGCGAGTAAACCAGCGGAGTTCTGATATCTCGGAGGTATCCGGGTCGAGAGCAGCCGGGTCAGCACCCTTCGCAAGTGCGGCCCGGAACCCAAGCATCAGCGATCTTGGGAAAGGCCATGGCTGCGACGCCACATACCGCACATTTTCGACGCGCACGCCTGATTCTTCAAGCACCTCACGCACCACGGCCTGCTCCGCACTTTCCCCGGCCTCGACAAAGCCAGCAAGCAAAGAGAATCGTCCCGTCTCCCAAAGCACATTTGAGCCGAGCAGCAGGCGATCCTCGTGCTCCACAAGAACGATAACCGCAGGATCAGTACGCGGGAAGTGTTCACCCCCGTGCGCGTCAACACGGGCCCAGCCACCCTGTGCCGCTGACGTGTGGCTCCCGTCTCTCGGCGAGAACGGCATCGAACTGTTCCAACCGAGAACCGCGAAAGCAACCGTCATGATTTCAAGATCAAGTGGCGAAAGCTGTGCGCCAATCACGAAAGGATGTGCCCAGTCACCCGCGGGCTCTCCATAACCGTCATCTGCAGATGCCGTCGCACCAAACACAGCAGTGCCATTAGCTCGCCCGAGATAGCAGTGCTCTGACCGGCGAGTTCCCAAGACAGGAACAAGGTCAAGTGACTTCTGATTCCCGCTCGTGACTACCGGGACTCGTGAACCGGGCTGCACTCGCAACAACAGGGTGCCAGCCTCATGCCAAGCAGCATCGAGGGTTTCCTCACCCATGCGGGTTTTTGCGTCACGGTCTAACCCGCCATTTGTCAGCGGGAGTTCGATCGTTTCCACCATTCGGTCTCCTCACCCAGATGCATTGCAATCCCTGCGCGTGGCGCACTGCGCGTCGAGCAAACGCTGCCTACGCTGAGGGTATGGCCACCACTCCATTTACTCTAGCCGCCCTCGCCACCTCGGCGGTTCCAGGGCTCATCGTTACTGGCGCGCGGTCTCACACCTCGGGCAGTGGGGGCTTGTTTACCTCTGCCGTGTTAGAGACCGAAACTGGTGATGTCATTGTGCGCATCCCGTCGAGCCCCGCGGCTGAAATTCAGCAGTCAGCCGAGCTCCTCGGTGTTTCTTCGCTCGCTGAGGGTGCTCGCGCTCACCTGCCGTTTGCAGTGCCCACCACGCTTGGCATCACGCGAGCCCGTGATACGCGTGCGGTAGTCAGTACCTTTCTCCACGGTCACCCCTCCTCCATGGAGCAGATCGAGTCTGACGCCAACCTGTTGCAAGACATCGCAGAAGCAATCGCCGCCATTCACGCGCTCCCCACCGGAGTGGTGCTGGCGGGCGGGCTCCCTGCACGGGATGCGGAGGAGGTGCGCGCAGGTGCAGAGCGCCTGGTGCAACGAGCTGCGGACACGGGCATGCTCCCTTCTACCGTTCGTGCGAGGTGGAACGATGTGCTCGATGCTGAACACATCTGGAGCTTTGAGCCGACCGTGGTGCACGGTGCGCTCGCCCCAGAGCTCTTGCTTCTTGAAGAGAACAGACTGTCCGGCATCCTCGGCTGGCACGAACTTTCGCTCGGTGATCCTGCCGCTGACCTCAGTTGGCTCCTCTTGACCGACCCTGAAGTATTTGAGTCGGTGCTCGCTCGATACACGGCGTTGAGGGGGGTTTCAGGCCACCAGCAGCTTTCGGTTCGTGCACGGTTCTATCACGAGCTTGAGGTGGCGAAGTGGTTGCTGCACGGTTTCGAGTCACATGACCAGACCATCGTGAATGACGCAGTCACCATGCTCGATCATCTTGTTGACCGTCTCAGCCTCGTCGGTTCTCCGTTGCCGAAGCAGCGGGTGCTCTCTGAGCACGAGGTTGAGCGCATGCTCGAAGATACTCCGACTGTTAAGTACGATGTTCGCTCAGAGACTGCCGAGTTCGAGTCTCTCGACAAGGATCGCGCATTCATCTCAGACGGTGACTTTGATGAGCCTCGCGACGTCAGCAGCGAACATCACCAATCGAATGGCTCAAGCACCGGTAGTTCCCCGTCCAGCGACCGCTCACCCCTCGTTCCTGAGTCCGTCGATTCACAGTCCAGTGAG
>JAUCCH010000069.1:0-4343 GCA_034676385.1 Leucobacter sp. | reverse complement strand
GCCCCACCACGGCACCCAACCGGGCAGCGCACCCTGGTCGCTAGCCTTACCGAGAAAGAACTTGCGAAGTACCCACTGGCCGCGCCTGATCGAAAGTGCGACCGACTTGGCGTGGCGAGATCCCTCCACCGCGATGTCCATGGCCGAGTTGCCCGCACCCACGACCACAGAGGTCCCGGCCATCGAGCTGTTCACCAGAGCGGTAGTCGTGTGCGTGCATCTGCTCGCCGTTGAATTCACCCGGGTAACTGGGCTCTGGCCAGCGAGGGTCCCAGTGGTGTCCGTTCGCGACGAGCACCGCATCGTAACGCCGAGTCTCCTCGCCCTCCGGCCCGACGGTGCGCACAAGCCAGGTTCCGTCGGTCTCGCGGCTGACATGCTCCACCTTGGTATTGAACGTGATTGTGTGCCGAAACCCGAAGTGATCTACATACTGCTCGAAGTATGCGGCCACCTGGTCGTGGCGTGCGTACGGTGGGTAGTCGGCAGGCATCGGAAAGCCAGAGAACGCCATGCGCGGGCACGAAGTGTTGATCTCGAGAGTTTCGTAGCAGGCAGAGACTCCGTTGGAGTTATCGAAGACCCAGTTGCCGCCGATCTCGTCGCCTTGCTCGAAGCAATCGAAAGGTACGCCCGCAAGGTAGAGCGCCTTCGCGGCCGCGATCCCTGAGGATCCCGCTCCAATCACGCACGCCCTTGGAAGTGACTCATTGACCGGAACTGGTGCCGTCACCGCGTCAGCGAGGTGATCGGGCCTTACGAGATACGCCATGCCGAGAAGTATGACATTGGCGACAGGTGTTGCCAATAATCCTTGTGTCTGTCGAACAGAGTTCTAGCGGTGGGGGTGAGCACAGTTGGATCAATAATGTCAACCCCTCTGAACCACAGCTTGCAGGCATAACCTGTCTGCATGCGTACGCAACGGAATTCAGTGACGTTAGTCGCGGTAGCGGCTGTGAGCCTGATGCTGGCCGGATGCTCCGGCGGTGCTGGTGCAGGTAGCTACTCAGACGCGTATTCGAACTCTCAGAGTGACGCTAGTGGATCGGGTGATGGCACGAATGGAAGCGATGGGGCGTCAGTCACACCCGTCGGCACAGACCTTGCCATCACGCAGTTTGCAATCTCCTGGCTAGACGCGGTCGACATCGCGAAGAAGCAGTTTGATGGCGGCGTCACAGAGGTCGAACTTGACTGGAACATCAATCGCTACGCGTACAAGATCGAGCTCGTGTCCGCGACTGAGGAGTACGAAGTGCTTATTGACGCTGACACCGGCGAGAAGACAAACCAAAAAACAGAACGCATTGATGCAGATGATCTCGCCACGAAGCAGTCCGAAGTGATTGACCTTGATCGGATCGTGCCGTGGGAAGAGGCTCTTGCCGCAGCTCTCGCTGCGCAAGCAGGCATCGTCGACGAGTGGAATCTTGAAGGCAGGGCAGAAGGACCGCAATATCAATTCGACATTGTCGATACCTCTGGCAACGACTTTGACGTGATCCTCGACGCTATGACAGGAAAGGTGCTTCGGGTCGAAGATTAGCGGGCCACACCAAATAAGCTAAGCCGAGAGCACCCGCAGCCGCCACAGCGAGGTGACCTCGCGCGAGCGGGCCTCGTGAAGCACATCGTTCGTGTCGCTCGCCCTGCCATGAGTTGGCACGGTATCGAACCGGTCCACAATTTCTAGCCCGGCCTGCGCGATGGCATCGAGCAGCATCTCTCTCGTGCGGAGGCCGAGTAGTTCGGCGAGATCCGAGATGATGAGCCAACCCTCGCCTCCGGGCGTCAGATGATCGGGTAGCCCCGCGAGAAACTGCAGCAGCATCTTGCTGCCGGGGTCGTAGATGGCGGCATCGAGGGTGCTTGCGGCACTGCCCGGGATCCACGGCGGGTTGCACACGATCAGATCCGCGCGGCCTTCCGGAAACATGCTTCTCAGTTCGGCCGTTGCTTTGTTTTGCATGCCGAGCCGCGCAAAGTTGTCACGTGCGCAGTCGATTGCGCGCTGATGAATATCAGTGCCAATCACCCGCGGCACCCCGCGGTGAACGAGCACCGCGGCCAGCACTCCGGTGCCGGTGCCGATGTCAAACGCCACCCGCGCGTCACTAAGCGGAGCCTGCGCCGCCAAATCGACGTACTCGTGCCGGGTTGGCAAGAATGTGCCGTAGCGTGGGTAGATCTTTGCCCCGAGGATCGGCACCTCCACCCCGGATACAAACCACTGGTGGGCGCCCTGCACCCCGGTGAGCTCCTGCAGGCTTATTGCTGCGGTGCCAGTGAGGGAAGCGAGATCGGTGCCGGCCTTATGCTCGCTGGCCTCGGCGTAGGCGAATGAAATAGCGGGCCCGACGCGAGGCGCACGGGGGAGCGGCACCACCATTTCCTGCTCTGCCTCGTCAAACTCAAGCGGAATTAGCAACATCGACAGCATTCGAGATCGCTGGGCGCGCGCCTGTCGGATTCGGTAGAACTGGTCGGCTGCACTGAGAGGTTCGCCAGTTCGAGCTCCGCTCTTGCCGCCGCTTCTTCCGCCGCCCTTTCGTCGGTTCGCCCCAGACGCAATGCGCTGATCCATCGCGCTCATTATCTGCTTCGCGTTATGAAAGTCGCCGAGCCAGAGCATCGCGGTGCCCTGCGAGGCGTATTTCATGGCCTGATCAGCGGTACACCGGTCGTCCACTGCGACAACCTTCTTCGGCGCGGGGCGGTCGTTCGCCGACCACCACTGCGCCGAATGCGTGTGCCCCGCCTGATCCCACGTGATGCGTGGAGCCTCGAAACTTTTCTGCTGATCGATAGGAAACAACCTCATTCAAGACGGGCGTTCGCAGCGATTGCTCGACTTGATCGCTACGAAGAAGTTCCTGCAATTCTAGCTCCGTGTGGTGAGTCAGCCTCGCTGCAGGCGCTCAATCTCGAGGGTGAGATTTGCTCGGGCTCGATCCTCCCAGAGCTGCCGCGCTACTTCTGTCCGGTAGATAAACGGTTGGGACACGTAACTGTCCAAAATGCGGGCTCGCCCGCTCGCAAAATCAGTGTCGGCAACGTGCGCGTACTCGCTGCGAACCGCGGTCGTGTACTGCTCGTAGCGGCCTGCGGACGACGCGAATATGGCGAGGTCTGCGTCGAGCAGATGGGCGAGTGGGGCTGGGGGATCCTCGACCAATCGTGCAGGTGTCGTGTCGACAATGAAGTCGCCGACGAGCTGAGCCAAACCAGAATCTAGCGAAAACTGCCCAAGTGAACTGACTGCGAGCTGCGCAGAATTGAGCTCGTCATCGCTTTGGCCAGCGTAAATTGCGTCGTGAAACCAAGCCGCGAGCAGCGTCTCGACCTCTACTCTCTCGCCGCGCAGGCCAAGGTGGTTCAGTGCGAGCAGTACGTCTTCGAGGTGCCGCTCATCGTGGTAACTGCGGTGGGGTTCGTTCCAGCGACCAATGAGATTTTCGCCGAGGATCAGCCAGTCTTTCGGTGGCCTGGGGGGAATGCGCTGAGTAAGCGGATTGCCGAGCGCCGTCCATCCCGATCCCGAGCCCGAGCACACTACCGAGCCGCGCCCACTCGCCCACCAAGTACTGCCTGCGACGCACTGGCACTATCGCGTCGCGATCGACCTGACGCACCCGGAGACCGGAGTCACGCAGTCGGTGCACGACGTCCTTCGCGGTCACGGAGTGGGCACCCAAAACGATCGCCTGCTCATACAGTGATGCGGGCACGTCGTAGTGGTCGAGATCGAAACCCCGGCGCGGAACCCCAAGGCGTGCGGCAAAGACATGCAACTCGTCGTAGTCGCTGTCTGAAACTAGGTGGCTCCACAGTGTGCCGTGCGCTGGCCATGCCGGTGGGTCGATCAGTATCGCCATAGATTCAGAGTATCGCGGCGAACTGTCGGAACGTGCGGCGGTGTAGGCCTACTTTACGTTTGCGGCAGCGAGCGCGGAGTATCGATGCTCCAAGAATCTGTTGCGTGAGTGATCGCTTCACTCCAGGAATCGACGTCCCATACAAAACGCGCCACCGCGCAGGTTGGCATGTGGTCGATCCCGTCATTTGAAAGGAGTGACGCGAGCTCTGAGATTCCTGGGTCATGCGCGACCACCATTACTGATTGTGCATCAGATGCGGCGGCTTTGCGCAGCAGTGTTGGTGCGGCTGCGAGATACAGTTCCTCATCAAGTTCGACAGCAAGACCGAGCTCTGCTCCGAAGATCTCAGCGGTGCTGCGCGCTCGCAGGGCAGTGCTCGACAAAATTCGCTTAACCGTCACACCGTCTTCTGCCAGTCGACGCGCCATTTTTGGGGCATCCGCAAGCCTCGAGCATTCAGAG
>JAUCCH010000068.1:0-12673 GCA_034676385.1 Leucobacter sp. | reverse complement strand
CTCGCTCGCCGCGAAGACGAACCAGTTGCGCACATCGGTGACGAACTGGGGTCCATCGCCGGTCTCGGTCTGCGTGATCGGGCCGGCCGCGAAATCGCTCGATGATGCGTTTCACCTCCGCGAAGCGCTGCTCCGCGCCGAAGCCGGCGGAATCCATGAGGTCGCTTGTTGCCCTACGCAAGTCGGCCTGGAAATCCCTGATCTCCTGGTTGACCGTCGCCTCTGCGATGATGCGAATCACCCGGCCCGGGCGGTAATCGATCGCCGCGAGCGCTTCGTTAATGCGATCTACTCGGCCGTGGGTTTCGTCCCTCTGCCGCCGCAACCAGGTGTGCAGGCCAGCGAGATCCTTCACGGTGTTCTTATCGAGTTGGGTTTTGAATTCCTCCTGGAACCTGGGCAGGTCATCGAGCAGCACCTTACGATGCAGCTCACGGAATGCTCCAAGGGCCGCCACGCTCGAGTCGTGCTCGGCCTTCAGCTCGGGCCACTCTCGAAGCATGTCGTTCATCTTGGCTTGCACGCTTGTGGTGTGGCCGTTAATCTCACGGTTGACAGCGGTGGATCGCGAATCGATCTCGTCGGCCAGGGTCGTGCGAAGGAGTGTCAACCCCTCGATGGAGCGCCGAGGGCGCTTGCTGCTGAGAATGTTTTCGAGCACAGAGTAGTGCTGCCTCACACGTTCGAGGGCACGCTGATCCAGACCGCTGAGCAGCCTCTCCCTCCTGCTCGAGACTGCTGTCGATCCCGGTCAGGGCGCTCGAAAGAGATCCGATCCTCTCGTCGTGTATCGCGGCGAGATCGCTCGCAATCCGCTCATCCTCCGCACCGATTCGAACGAGCTCTGCTTCAATCTGTGCCAGGCGCTGTGACCCGGCGAGCAGACGCTCTCGCTCTGCTGACAGGTCGGCGATGAGCCGCTTAACGGAGTCGGTGTCGACTTCCTCCCACGAGGTGATCTCCGCTAAGCGTTGGAGTGCTTCGCGTGCTGCATCCAGCTGATTCTTCTCGCGCTGGAGCGCCGTGAGTTGGCCGAGTACTTCCCGGTGCTCCTTGACGATCGCGTCGTGCTCCTCGCGAAAGGCCTGCAGCTGGCGCTCAGATGATCGCCCGAGTACCCAGTTTTTCGGGCCCAGGCGACGGTCGTCTTTCTCGTGCCGGTCGCCGTTGCGCACGCGGCCCTGCTTCGTGACGGCGCGGTCGGCCCGGTCGAGTGCCTCCACCGAGTCGACCAAGAGGTGGTTCGGCGCGTCGCTGCAGCTCACCGCGTAGAAACGACTTCGAGGCCCCGGCTCGAGCGCCAGAATGTCTCGCAGGCGCAGTGCTCCGCCGGCGGGAGGCTCGATGCGCACACCCGCCCGCTGGCGGCACCCGCAGGAAGCGCAGCACCCAACCGAGGTGGGTGCCGTTCACCCAGCGGGAGACCTCGGCGTAGTCATCGTCCGTCACGAGCATCATCGTGGCGAGGCCGCCGAGCACGCGCTCTGCCGCCTCTCGCCATTCTTTCGTGCTCCGGCGCGAGATCTGACGAACTCGCCTGCAAAGGGCACCTGATCCACTGAATATCCGAGGGCGTCACATAACTTCGTGCGTACCGCGTCGAGGCGCGGGTCTACGTTGCTGCGACGGTTCTCGCGTTCGGTGATTTCCGTTTCGACGCGCTCTCTGTCTGCTTCGAGCGCGAAGCGGCGTCGACTGAGAGGGAGCTGGCGCTCTTCGATCGACTCGGCGATCCGTCCATTCTGTTCGATGGCCGCCGCAATCTCGGCCACGCGCTCATAGAACACCCGCGCATCTACTACGGCCTCGAGGCCAGCTTCATTCAGTCGAAGGTCATAGCGTGAGCGGCGCTCGGCGCGCTCTTCATGAGACTGCTGCTGCCTCGCGGTCTCACGATCGATTTCGGCGAGTCGGTCGCCGCCAGCCCCCGCACGTTCGGCAATCAGCGCGTCACGCCGCGGAACCAGGGCCTTCCCCGCGGTCTTCAGAGATTCCCGCTCGGCGACGGCTGCGTCGTGTTCCCTGGTGACCCGTGCCTTCTCTTCGGCGAGAACGGTCAGCAATTGCTCGGCAACATACGGGTGGATCGCGGCGCGCGCCTCGGCGAGCTCGTCGCGGCGCTGCACCGCGTCGTCGTACCGATCGCCGGCATCGATGAGTGGGCCGAGAATGGCAAGCTGCGCCGTCGCGCGCTGCACAGCCTCATGCGCGAGGGTGAGGTTGACCGAAGTGATCCACGATATCGCGCACCCGCTTCGCGGCTTCCTCCTCTTCGCCCTCGAGCATGTGGCTGCGCACGAAGTCAGTCAGATTACCGACAGACTTCATCGACACCGTCTGATGGAAGAGTTCCATGGCCTGTTCTGATCGGATGCCGAGCAAACGTCTCATCTTGCGTGAGTACTCGGAAAACCCGCGTCAATATCCGCGCCGCCTGCGCGAAGCCTGCGCCGCAGGCGCGGTGGAGATCAGCGCCGAAATCGGAGAAGTCATCGGAGACTGTGAGCGTGCGCGGCGCGGTGACGAAAAAGCGCTCGGGCTGCCTCGTGCGATCCACCTGACGAAACACCTGTGCCAGCGTGACCTCCTCTTGTCGAAGGCACCGTTGCGAAAGACCCCAGGATTACCGAGTAGGAGGTGTGGTCGCGTAACCCCACCGGGCGAGACGCTCCGGTCTGCTCGTTGCGCTCAAGACTTGAAATGGCCCTCGACATAACTGCGCAGCGTGCGCTCACGCGACCCAGCACCGGCGGCCTTGTTATAGGAGATTCGGTGCGCCGGGAGCAGGAGCGTGCTGATCGCATCCACAAAGGTTGACTTGCCCGAACCGATATCGCCGGTCAAAAGGGAGGTGCGCCCGCCGAGGTCGAGATGCCAGATGTGACGGTCGAAGGTGCCCCAGTTGAATACCTCGACGCGGTGCAATCGGTACCCCGGCAGGGCATCATCGTCGGTCGTAATCTCGAGTGCCGAGAACAGGGCGTCGGTCATTTCGCTTCCTTCATGGCGGAATCGTCAGCGTACGTTTTCAGCAGTGCCGCGAAGTCACCCATCGTCTCAGCGTCGACGTACGCCTTCAGCACGCGTTTGACTTCCCACGCATCAGTCTGGCTGCGTAACTCCTGTACGAATCCCATGTCGCGCAGCTGCACAATCGCACCAGTCGCACCATCGACGACGCGCGCCTGATTCGTAGAATCTGCGCAAACACCGTCAGCATGTCGATCATCGCTTCCTTGGTGAGTACGAGCCGCCCCTCGCTCCCGCCCGCCTCGAACTCGGCGAGGCGCTCCGCAGCAACACCGCGAGCAAACTCGCGTGATAGGTGAGCGTGCGGCGGCGGATCAGACGGGGGAGCGGCTCTTCGCCGTCGACCTCCTTCTTGGTGCTCAGGTAGGCATAGCCTTCGAGTGCATCAATAATGACATCAATGCCGATTTCTGCGAAGTGGTCGCTCACTGCCGCCCGGTATAGCTCCAACGCCGCCCATACGTGTTCATCCTTCTCGCGGTACACGACACCGCGCATCAGCGTGATGATCGCCGTCGCTGTGGCGTGCTCGTCGATGGTTCTCATGGTGCCTCTCGGGTGGGTGTCACAGTCGCTCGATCGTGACGAGTGGCAGGATCATGCGCCGTTCGACGCCGTCTAACCCGGTGTACGGATCGCCATCTGGCCGCCCTCGCCAGTGTGTACCGCGAGATCGTCGCGCGAATCGAGCGTCAGGTAGGCAATAATCTCTGCAGCACCGTCTTCCGGTGGATACATCTCAACAATGTTGCTCAGGGTGGCGGTGGTTCTCGGGGGCACGATCGCGCGGATATTCTCGGCGAGACGCTCCACGTCCACATGCCGCTGCGCGAACAGCGCCTCAAGGTCGGTGTCCTCGGCATCCGCAGGAGGGATCAGACTGTCGACGGTTGACTCCGGGCGCACCTCATAGAGCGGTCGCTCGAACGGCATCACAATCGGTACGCCTGCTTCATTGATGCATAGTCCGATGTGGTCCTCAGTTGGGGGCTCCGAACGCACAGCGAGCGCGGCCGCCTCGATCGTCCGTGCCAGATCCAGAACTCGCCGGTTTTCAAACCAGACTCGGTCATCGAGGAACCGTCGCAGCTGCTCAGACAGTGTGCGCACGGTAGCCTGCGTGCGTTCGGCAGCCTCCGCCCAGTCATGGTGCAGCATCCGAATACGGCGATCCGCTTCAATCGTGGGCATGCCCTGCAGGTCTGCAAGCAGCTCCGCCAATTCGTCTTGTCTCTCATCCGAGAGGAGGAAATCGTAAAACGCCTGAAAGCTTCGCCCCTGTTCTGAGCTTGAAATGTCGGCACGGTCGGTGATCAACTCGGCGAGCAGCTCGCCCTTACCGCCGTCCCAAGCGGCGATCTTCTCGCGGGCGGTGCGATCCAACCGGCGAAAGTTCTCCTCCACCTCTCGGAAATCACTCAGCAGCTCACGCGACATCGATGTGAACAGCTGGTAGCGATCTTGAACAGCGACCGCATCGAGCGCGCTGGCGTCACCCCGCCTGATCCGCTCGATCTCTTCATCGATCTCGTCGCGACGGCGGCTCAGCTCATCAATGCGAACCTGCGGGTCCTCAGCGGAGCCGTGGACGATCTCACGCAGCAGTGAGACGAGGGTGTGCAGTCGGGACTCCGTTCCAACGAACGTGCGTTCTCGGAGCTGTTCGATCCAGCGGAAGGCTTTCTCCAGCGTTGCGGTTGCTTCGTAGTGGATCTCATCCGACCTCGAGGGATAAAACCTTCGTAGCCAACCGTCGTCAGACGATGACCACGCCTAGAGGTACTCAATCGGCCCGCGCGGGTAGCGATTCGGCTCTGCCCGATGAATCGCGTACAGGTGTTCGTCGAGTAAACCAGCCAGTTCGCTCTGCGAAACTGCACCACGATTGGCCTCCAACAGGTGAGTGCCGAGAAACGACAGGATCAGGGCGACGTTGGATGAACGCAACAAACGCCACGCCCCATGACGCTGGGATAGCTGCTCCACTTCGTCATGCTGCACATCAATAGACTATCGAAACGGAACGCGCAGCTACTACCAAGAAACCTTCGATGGTGCGGCAGTTTCCTTCGTCGAGATTCCCATCTATTTGGGCCACTTCCAACGCGCGACCTCAACGAGCTGCGAACGCAGCACCGGATTCCTGGGGGCGTCGAGGGGGACTGAACCGACTCGCGGGTAAGCATGGCTCTGATGCTGAGACGGCTGATCTGTTCGGAGCGCACGTACTTGCTTGAATCGGAGTCAGATCGAATTGGAGGTCTGGAGGTCTAGAGCACTCCTCATTACGAACAGCTCCTCTTCACGCAGAGTTCATAGATCGAAAGTACATCTCCGCCTCTGAGGCGAGAAACGAAATAGAACGTCTCAGGGAAGTGATCGACGACCAAATCGACGCAGTAGTTGATGTGGTTAAGGGGGCCTCGGCGATCGCCGGGCAATTTGCCACCTCGTTTCTGCACGTAACCGTGGTCCGCGACCTCAGTTGGGTAACCTCTCCGCAAACTCGAGGCCGTGATGCAACGCGTCCTTGCACAGCAAGCAGCCGACGCAGGCTTGTGATCCGATACGTCTGCTTATCTTGCAGACTCCGGTGGTGCGATGCGCAGCCAGGTGCCAGACTGTTCGCATGGTTAGCGAAATTAAGACTCGCCCAACTAATGTGAGCGTACAAGAGTACCTTCAGACGGTGAGCCCCGAGAAGCGTCGCAAAGACGGTATCGCCCTGGCCGAAGTGTTTCGAGAAATCACGGGTGTGCAGCCGGTGATGTGGGGTTCGTCGATAATTGGTTACGGCAGCTATCATTATGTGTCTCCCGCAAATTCGCGAACGCAGGGGGACTGGCCGAAGACGGGCTTCTCGCCTCGGAAAGCGCAACTCTCGATCTACGGGTTGAAAGACTTGCCCGACGGTGCGGCTTTGCTGCCGAAACTTGGGAAGTACACCGAGGGAGCAGGCTGCGTCTACGTGAAAAAACTGGAGGACATTGACCTCGAGGTGCTTCGTCAGCTCATCGCAATCGCTTGGTCGCGAGGTGACGACCCGGTTTCGGTTTAGGGAGAATGTCTCAGATTAATCGGTCAACGTAACGCCGATGACTCTTGCGTCGTCTTGCGGAAAAGCGCTAGATTAGATCGTTTCTCTACGAAAGGTGATCTGTGGCTCTCCTCAGGCTCACTCTGCACCATGCCAAGCCTTACTGGCCTTGGGTTGCCGCAGTGCTGGTATTGCAACTGCTGTCGACTATTGCAGCGCTCTGGCTTCCCAGCCTCAATGCGCAGATCATCGACAAGGGCATCACGCGCGGTGACATTGACTTTATTTGGAACACCGGCGGCGTCATGCTGGTGGTGTCGTTCGCTCAGCTCATCTCGGCAGTTCTTGCCGTGTACTGCGGCGCAAGGGTCGCTATGTCTGTCGGCAGAGACCTGCGTCGCGAAGTATTTCGCAAGGTTGACACCCTTTCGACTCTCGAAGCAACAAAGTTTGGTGCGGGCACTCTGATTACCCGTGGCACCAACGATGTGCAGCAGGTACAGATGCTGGTGTTGATGACCATGAACTTCATGATCTCGGCACCGATCATGGCCATCGGCGGCATCATCATGGCCTTGCGCGAAGACGCGGGCATGTCTTGGCTCGTCTGGGCGTCTGTTGCGATCCTCGCCGTCATTGTGAGCTTCTTGGTGTGGCTGTTACTTCCGCTCTTCCGCCAGATGCAGGGCCGCGTAGACGATATCAACAGTGTGCTGCGCGAGCAGATCATGGGCATTCGCGTTGTGCGCGCTTTTGTGCGCGAGCCGTTCGAAGAAAACCGCTACCGCGTCGCCAACGAAAACATCACTCGGATCTCCGTGCAGGTGGGAAACATCTTTGTGCTGATGTTCCCCGTCATCATGATGGTGTTGCACCTGGCAACCGCCGCGGTGCTGTGGTTCGGTGGGCACCGCGTATCTGCAGGTGACGTCGAAATCGGATCGCTCACCGCATTTCTTCAGTACCTCCTTCAGATTCTCATGGCAGTCATGATGGGTGTCTTCATGGTGATGATGATCCCGCGTGCCGTGGTTTGTGCTGAGCGCATTCGTGAGCTGCTCGACACAGAATCGACGATGCAGTACCCAGTTGCGGAACAGGTCCCGACGCCGTCGTCCGGCCGAGTCGAATTCAACGATGTGACCTTCGGATTTCCAGGTGCCGAGCTTCCCGTGATCAAGAACATGAGCTTCGTTGCGGAGCCGGGCAAGACCACCGCGATCATTGGATCGACTGGATCCGGTAAGACGACCCTGCTCGGTCTTATGCTGCGACTCTTCGACCCGCAAGAGGGCAGCGTGACGATCGACGGGCAGCAAGTGTCGACGCTCACCCGTGCACAGCTGGCGGAGACGCTTGGCCTCGTGCCACAGCGCCCGTACCTCTTCGGCGGCACGATCGCCTCGAACCTGCGATTCGGCAACACAGAGGCCACTGACGAAGAGCTCTGGGAGGCGCTGCGCGTTTCCCAAGGTGAAGAATTTGTGCGTGAAAAGGAGAAGGGGCTCGATGAGCCCGTTTCGCAGGGTGGTACAAGCGTGTCGGGCGGCCAGCGCCAGCGACTGTCTATCGCGCGTGCACTCATCGCGAAGCCTCGGGTGTATCTCTTTGACGACTCGTTCTCGGCGCTCGATGTCGCTACCGACGCGCGCCTTCGGGCAGCGCTTCCATCGGCCACGGCCGGGGCGACCAG
This sequence comes from Leucobacter sp., assembly GCA_034676385.1. GTDB lineage: Bacteria > Actinomycetota > Actinomycetes > Actinomycetales > Microbacteriaceae > Leucobacter. The sequence continues at coordinate 4,913 of JAUCCH010000068.1, read as the reverse complement.
GATCATTGTCGCCCAGCGAGTGTCGACCATTACTGAAGCAGACCAGATCCTCGTAATTGATGATGGCGAGCTCGTCGGAAAGGGCACTCACCGTGAACTCTTCGAGAACAACCTCGTCTATCAAGAAATTGTGAGATCACAGATGTCTGAGGAGGAAGCGGTCTGATGGCACGCGACAAGATGAACAGAAAGTCTGCTCGCGGCAAGAAAGCAGAGTCTGGTGCAGTGAGTACCGATACAGACGAGTTTGAGCTGCCAGACGACTACGTTCCAGACACCGACGACTGGTCGGGAAGCCAGCCAACTCGAAAAGCAAAGAACTTCTGGGGCTCTGCCAAGCGACTGATCGGACTTCTCGCGCCGGAGAAGATGCTCTTCGGCTTTGTCACGCTGCTCGTCGTGGGCTCCGTAGTGCTGACCGTGATCGCTCCCAAAGTCTTGGGCGAGGCGATGGACGTGATCTTTAACGGCATCCTGGGTGCGCAATTACCCGCCGGAGTGCCGAAGGCCCAGGTGATTGAAGGGCTGCGCGCGCAGGGTGAGACCCAGTTTGCAGACATGCTCGAGGGCGCAAACGTTGTGCCAGGCCAGGGGATCGACTTTGAGCGACTCGGCTGGCTGATCCTCGTTGTGCTTGCGCTTTATCTGGTGGCCTCATTCCTCATGTGGTGGCAGGGTTACCTGCTCAACGGCCTCGTCATGCGCGTGGTCTACAAGCTGCGCAAGGACATCGAAGAGAAGATCAACCGACTGCCGCTGTCGTACTTTGACAGCCACCAGCGCGGCGACGTACTGTCCCGTGTGACAAACGACGTCGACAATATTCAGCAGGCACTGCAACAGGCGTTCTCGCAACTGGTGCAGTCGGTGCTTACCGTAATCGGTATCGGCGCAATGATGTTCTGGGTGTCCTGGCAGCTGGGCCTCATCGCGTTGCTGGCGCTCCCGCTTTCGGCCGTGATCGTCGGAATCGTGGGCGTTCGCGCGCAGAAACTCTTTACCGCGCAGTGGAAGCGCACGGGCGACCTCAACGGTCACATCGAGGAGTCGTTTACCGGCCACGAGCTGATCCGCGTCTTTAACCGGGACGCTGAGATGGTCAAGGAGTTCGACGAGCGCAACGAGGGCCTCTACGACGCTTCGTTCAAGGCGCAGGCGCTCTCGGGCGCGATGATGCCGGCGATGCAGTTTGTGCAGTACCTCACGTACGTGCTCATCGCAGTGGCGGGCGCGCTGCGCGTGACCTCGGGACACATGACCCTTGGTGACGTGACCGCGTTTATTCAGTACTCGCGCGAGTTTGCGCAGCCGATCGGGCAGATGGCGGGCATGGCAAACATGCTGCAGTCGGGCGTCGCTTCGGCGGAGCGAACCTTCGAACTGATCGATCATGAGGAGCAGGCCCCAGACACTGTTTCGGAGAAGCTACCCGAGCGCGCCACCGGTCACGTGGAGTTTGATCATGTCGGGTTCAGTTACGACCCCGAAGAGCCTTTGATTGAGGATCTCTCGCTCGAGGTGCTTCCCGGTCAGACGGTGGCCATCGTTGGGCCGACAGGCGCTGGCAAGACCACGCTCGTGAACCTCATCATGCGCTTTTATGAGCTGCAGAGTGGCAAGATCCTGCTTGATGGAATCGACATCACCCGTCTCTCGCGCGCTGAATTGCGCGGGCACGTGGGCATGGTGCTGCAGGATGCCTGGCTGTTCGGCGGCAGCATTCGCGAGAACATCCGCTACGGCAGGCTCGAAGCGACCGATGAAGATGTAATCGAAGCGGCCAAAGCGACCATGGTCGACCGTTTCGTGCGTCAGCTGCCCGAGGGCTATGACACCGTCATCGAAGAGAACGCTTCGTCGCTGTCTGCGGGGGAGCGACAGCTGCTCACGATCGCGCGCGCGTTTATCGCGAACCCGTCTTTGCTGATCCTCGACGAAGCTACATCTTCGGTTGACACGCGAACCGAAGTACTCGTGCAGCACGCGATGCAGGCGCTGCGCGCTGATCGCACCTCGTTCGTGATCGCGCACAGGCTCTCTACGATTCGTGACGCGGACACGATCCTGATGATGGAGCGCGGCCATATCGTCGAGCAGGGATCGCACGAGGAGCTGCTTGCTCGCCGCGGAGCCTACTTCGATCTCTACCAGTCGCAATTCCAGGGTGAGGAAGAGGAAGAGGTCGTCGCGATCGGGACGGGAACTGTGCCGACCGTCGATTCAGCGGAGGCCACCGAATAGGGTAGGCTCGTTAAGGCCCCTCATGTGGCGCTATCTTCGGAAACTCCCCCAGGCTGGAAACAGAGCAAGGGTACCGGGGCTCTAGCGGGTGCATGAGGGGTCTTTTTATTTTTTCGAGGATCATGCCGACTGTTCTGCGGGGTTATAGGCCAAAAGGGGGTTAGGACTGTTTCCTGGACGGTTCTGTCTCTAACGCTTCACGGTACTCGGCGATAGTGATCCCGCCAAGCACGGTCTTGATTCGTTCTTTGTTGTAGAAATGCATGTAACGTTCGATCGCGGTTTCGATCTGAGCCACGTTCTCCCACGCCCGCCCGTAAAACATTTCTGTTTTCATACGCCCGAAGAACCCTTCACACGCCGCGTTATCACCGCTTTTCCCTTTTCTGCCCATGGAACGAGTGAGGCCAGCACTAGTCATCATCTCGATCCATTCCGCCCCACGGTAATGCCCGCCCCGGTCGGTATGCACCGCAAGCTTCAGCGCACCTCCGGCGGCACGTAACTCTTCCCGGAACGTGGCAGGGAGCATCCCAATGGCTGCTGTGAGCATTCCTTGCGTCAGGGCTTTACTCGGAGATCTCAGGGTGTCAAGTGTCGAGTTTGGTAGAGGGTTCTTTTATCTGGTTTTGAGTAGAACTGGCTGCGGTGTTGCTGCCCAGTAGGCGGCTTCATGTTCGGTGGGTGGGACATGGCCAAGCTCGCCGTGGAGGCGGCGTTCGTTGTACCAATCAACATACTCAGCGGTCGCGATTTCTACGTCGTTGATACCGACCCAGGGGCCGCGGTTTCGAATCAGTTCTGCTTTGTAGAGCGAGTTGAGCGCCTCGGCCATGGCATTGTCATAACTATCGCCTTTGGAACCCACCGATGCGACCGCGTCACACTCCGCAAGTCGTTCAGCGTAGCGAATTGCACGATATTGCACCCCGCGGTCGCTGTGATGTGTGAGACCGGAAAGGTCTTGGCCTGCGTGCTCACGCCGCCAGATCCCCATCCGGAGGGCATCGAGTGCGAGGTCGGTGTAGAGCCTGGTGGAGACCTGCCACCCCACGATCATGCGCGAGTACACGTCAAGCACGAATGCGACGTACACCCATCCCGAGAAGGTGCGCACGTACGTCAGGTCAGCCACCCAGAGCTCGTTCGGTCGTGATGCCACGAATTGCCGGTTCACCAAGTCCAATGGCCGATCAGTCTCGGGTGCGGGTTTGGTCGTCCGAGGCCCCTTTGCCCGCGAGATTCCGCGCAAGCCCAGCTGTCGCATGAGCCGGCGGACCGTCGACTCGGCGACTCGCTCACCCTCGCGGCGGAGTGCAGCATGCACCTTTCGTACCCCATACACGCCATAGTTCGCGTCATGGATGCGGCTGATCGCAGCACAGAGTTCCTCGTCGCGGATTGCCCGCGCCGAGGGCGGCCGAGAGCGAGCCGCGTAGTAGCTGGAAGGGGCAATCTGCGCAGGAGTGTCCTCGAGTGCGCGGCAGATTGGCTCGACCCCGAACTCAGCGTGATGCGCGTCGATGTAGGCCACTTTCTCGGTCATCGTGATGGGCGGTCGAGCTCCGCCGCGAAGAAAGCCGAAGCGCTCTTCAATATTTGGTTCGCCCGCCGCAGTTCACGCACTTCGCGTTCGAGTTCCGTGATCCGGGTGGCCTCATTGGTGGTGACGCCGCGGCGGGCACCACTATCGATCTCAGCTTGATGCAGCCAACCGCGCAGCGTGTCAGGGTTGATACCAAGTTGTCTTGCTATGCGAGCGGGCGCTCCGTAGGAGGTTTCTGAGTTTTGTTGCGCTTCACGGACGAGGCGCACGGCTCGCTCGCGAAGCTCAGTGGGATATTGCTTGGGCATGAGGGGTGGGGTTCCTTCCGGGAATCTCTACCCTCCATCAAACACGACACGATTCAGGGTGTTCCACGCGACCACTTTCCCATCAAAGCAATCGATCATTGGGCTCAAATACACTTTCCCGTCAGACCCGGCGAACTCGGTCACGTCAGTGACCCATAACTGGTTCGGGGCAGCGGCCCGGAACTTTCGTTTCACATGGTCGACCGGGGCAGGAGTGATCTCGCCCTCATAGCTGGTGTATTTGCGTTTCCTGCGCGCGTAATACACCGGGATACGCTCCTCTTTCATGAGTCTGCGCACCACTTTCTCCGACACTCGTATACCAGCCTTGCGCAACGCAAACCAGATCCTCGGCGACCCATAGGTATGCATACTGTCACGCGAGATCTGCGTGATCTGCGCGCGCAGATCCACATACGGAACGGGGCGTTCTAATACTTTCCTGCAGTATTGGTAACTACTGGGGCGCAGATCAATGAGGCCCAGCAGCGTCCGCAGCGGGTAGCTCGTTCGTAACGCGTCAACGATCCGTGTCTTGTGCAGGTTGGTCAGTTGTCCCGGGATGACGCCCACGTCTTTTTTTACAAGCTCCAGCTCACGTTCGAGCACTGCCCGCTGCACCATGAGATCGGCCGCTAACCGTTTCAGCTCATGAACATCATCGGGCAAGTCACGCTCCAGGCTGGCGCGAGTGGGAAACCCGTCTGCTTGTGCTTTCTCTGCTTTGCTCATCACCCCTCGCTCACCATGTGTACGCCAATTCTGTACCCATTTATAGATTTGGATGTGCGTGGGCATACGAAGATCAGCAGCAACTT
>JAUCCH010000067.1:0-49773 GCA_034676385.1 Leucobacter sp. | reverse complement strand
CATTGCGCAACTGATTCGCAATAAGGAGGCATGGCCAAGCCAGAATCCCTCGCGATCACCTTCACCAACAAAGCAGCGGCAGAAATGCGGGAGCGCGTTGAGGCACTGCTCGGTGGCGATATCGCCAGTGGTATGTGGATCTCAACCTTCCACTCGGCTTGCGTGCGGATTCTGCGTCGTGAGGCCGAGCGCTTTGGCTATATCTCGGGCTTCACCATTTACGACTCTGCGGATTCGCGGGCGCTACTGAAGCGCATCATCAAGGAAACCGAAGCTGACAGCTACGGCTTCACCCCGGCAAACACGAGCGCCAAGATTTCCAAGCTCAAGAATGAGTTGCAAGACGCATCGAGCTACCGGTCGACCGCGAACGAGCAGCCATCCTCGCGAGCGCCTGTTCACCGAGATTTTTCACGAGTACGAGCAGCAGCTGCGGCGCGAAGGCCTTCGACTTTGACGACTTGATCGGGCAGACCGTGCAGCTCTTTGCGCACCCACGTTGCGGCGATCTACCAGAGGCGCTTCCGACACATTCGTCGATGAGTACCAGGACACGAACCATGCGCAGTATTCGCTCATTCGCGAGCTTACCCGAGGGGTAGACACCCCTGAAGTCGAACGCCTCATGCCGCCAGTTCGCAAGTTCGAAATCGATGGAATAGGGCGGATCCCCGGTGCGTCGCTCACCGTCGTTGGTGACAGCGACCAGCTCATCTACGCCTTTCGCGGCGCAGATATCCGCAATATCGTCGAGTTTGAGCGCGACTTTTCCGGTGCTGAGGTAGTGAAGCTTGAGCAGAACTATCGCTCGACGCAGAACATTCTGACCGCCGCCAACGCAGTAATTGGCAACAACTTCGATCGCCTAGAGAAGAACCTCTTCACCACGTCCGGTGACGGCGACAAGCTTGTCGGCTTTACCGGGTACTCGCAGCACGACGAGGCCAGGTTTGTTGCAGAAGAAATCGAGGATCTGCACCGTGCGGGCACCGCATATGGTGAAATCGCGGTCTGCTACCGAACGAACTCGCAAACCCGTGCGCTTGAGGAGCTGCTGATTCGCGGCGCGATCCCGTACCGGGCGCCGGGGTGGCACTAAGTTCTATGATCGCGCAGAAATCAAAGACGCGATGGCGTACCTCACGAGCCTTGCAAATCCATATGACCCGATTGCGTGGTCGCGTCTTATTGGGGTGCCGAAGCGCGGTATCGGGCCGATGGCTGAAGCGCAGCTCGCGCACTTCCAAGACACACAGGGCATCTCGTTCCATGAAGCTATGCTCCGTGCTGATGAGGTGCCGTTCGGGCCGAAGATTCGCAACGCCGTGAAAGACCTCGGTGAACTCCTGCTCCGGGCTGCCCGAATGGCAGCTGGCGGTGGGCCGACAGACATCTCGACCGATCCAGATACTGGCGCTGAGGCAAGCTCCGACGAGACCCGCAAGAAGCCCGCACCTCTGGCCGACGTGCTGAAGTTGATCCTCGACGAAACCGAGATGATCGAGAAGTTGCGCGCGAAGCGCGACCCTCAAGACGAAGCGCGAGAAGAGAACCTCGAAGAACTCGTGTCGGTGGCCCGCGAGTTCGACATCCGCAACCCCGGTGCGGGGCCGATCGAGTTCCTCACCGAGGTGAGCCTGGTAGCCGCGGCCGATGACCTTGATGACTTGAGTGGCACCGTGTCGCTGATGACTCTGCACACCGCAAAGGGTCTCGAATACAACACCGTGTTTCTCACGGGCGTTGAAGAGGGGCTCAATCCCACCAGATGTCGGTAGATGAAGTTGGCGGAATCAACGAAGAACGTCGACTCATGTACGTAGGAATCACTCGAGCGCGCGAGAAGCTTTACGTGACCCTCGCGAGCACGCGATCAACCTTTGGCAACATCAACGTTGCGATGCCCTCGCGCTTCTTGCAGGAGATCCCCGAGGCTTTGATCGAGTGGCGCAAGTCGCCGGGTGAGGCGACCGGTCGTGGTGGCACCGACTCTCGGGCGCTGAAACGCCACGGGGAAGTGGTTACGGCGGTTCCGGCGGTTCCGGAGGCGATGGTTCGCGTGATGGCGCATCTCGTAGAGCGGTCGATTCGTCGGTCAGTTTCGGCTCTGGTGGGCGCATGTCGGGCAGCGCAGCGGTGAGCGAACCCGCGAGTGGTGGCATGCAGTCAGCGCTTGACCAGTGGCGCGAGCGGAAACGTCTCGCGAAGGAAGCCCAGCGGTCGGGCGGTGGCTTCCCGAACATGGTCGGTTCGAGTGTGCGCGACAACGGCGACCTTGAGCTTGCTCCCGGAGACCGCATCCGACATGACGACTACGGTGAGGGGCGAGTCACAGCCGTGACCGGCGTGGGTTCGAAGCGAATCGCGCACGCAATCTTCGACACCGTTGGGGATCGCAAACTGCTCATTAAGCTGTCGCCCATCGAAAAGGTTGAGTGACGTTGAATTTCCGTATAGTGAAATATGAGCCTCCTCCTCGCTCGACAAAACTCACTAGATTGGAACGCTCTCGACGTCGATTGTTTAGACGGTCTGAGGATTTCGTCATTGAGCTTGATAGGTTCCGACTTGGAACATCGAATGGAAAGACGGGCAAGCCAAAACTGGTCTGGGTGGGAACTATTTTGTTTGCCTTAGGACTCCTAGGGTTGATCGTGGTGTTGCCACTTCTTGCCGGAGTTTTTCGATTTCAAGTTTTCCTGCATTTTGGATGGGTTGTAGGAGGCTTTGTTGTACTCGTCGCCGGGAACCATTCTGACACTTACAAATCTTTCCAATGAGGGGTTTGTGAGTTTCTCTAGGTGGTTTGAGTATTTAGCGCCTGTGCAGCGGTTGATCCTATTCGCGCTCTGTATCGTGTCGTGCCTAATCGGATCTGTGACTTCTGTTTTCTTGATCTTGCTACCGGTGCCAGTGGCGCCCTCTGGTGTTCTCCTCTCTATAGTCTCGGGTGAGCCTCTTTCGGATCCGCCGCTTTGGCTTGCCCTGATTTTCCTACGCGTGACCTGCTTGATCTATCTGTGATGAGCTTGGCGATGTTCTCAACTTTGCCAATTGTGAGCCTTGCTCGCTGGCGAGTAGCTCCCCGAAAGACCGGTGTCGCGAGTACTTATCTCATGGTCTCTTGCACCGTGTTACTTGGCTTCATTGCCACTTTACGGATCGTGATTCTGAAGCTTGAGCTCGAGATCTCTGACTCAGCCTTGCTCGCTCTGGCATTAGCGCTCTTCTCTGTGGTGTTTGCCCTTGCGGGAAAACATGCGGCAGAAATGAGGCAGCGCAGAGCCCTTGCTGTCCAGCTAATGGATGAACTCATTGGATGTCTCAGCTCACTGGGTTCGCCGCAAGAACTCAAACCTCTGGTGCGGCGAATTGAGCGGGAATCCAGGTTTCCTCCTGGAGGGTGGTGGTGGTATCCAGACCCTGAACTCTTCGATGACGTGTTGCTCAATCTTTTCCATGCGCTGCTTTCGGCTGAGCCGGATCCTGGTGAAAGACGAGGTGTTCGTCAACTTCGGGGAAGGCTTGGAAGTTAGCTCATGGAGTACCTCAAGGCTGCTTTTGGACCTGCGAGATTCCCAGCTCGCCCTGTTCCCGAGAGAATCCGTGAAATTAAATAAGTGATTGGTTTGGTGAGGGCATTCCTGTTCTCTACCCAGCGGTAAGACCGGGAATTACGCAGCGACACTGCAGAAAGTTTGTGACCAGGTGAACTGGTGGATTGTGCAAGAACTTCACGATCCATGAAAGAGTCCGGGCACGATGCTCGTAATGAAATTGCAATGGTAGACTCGACGATTGGTCGACTTATCTCGACATCGAGACATTTTTCTGCCTCGGATCATTTCTGACCAACAGCAAAGGGCAAAGGACAGTACGTGGATCTGTACGAGTACCAGGCACGGGATCTTTTTGAGCGATACGAGGTGCCGGTGCTCTCCGGCATCGTCGCGGACACTCCTGAGGAGGTTCGCGCTGCCGCTGAGAAGAGTCGGCGGCGTTGTCGTCGTAAAAGCACAGGTGAAGGTCGGTGGCCGCGGCAAAGCCGGCGGCGTAAAGGTCGCTAAGACCCCCGACGAGGCATACGAGGCGGCCCAGTCGATCCTCGGCCTCGATATCAAGGGCCACGTCGTCAAGCGCGTAATGGTTGCTGCTGGCGCAGACATCAAGCAAGAGTTCTACTTCTGTGCTGCTCGACCGTGCGAACCGTTCATACCTCTCGCTGTGCAGCGTTGAGGGTGGCATGTACATCGAAGAACTCGCAGTCGAGAAGCCCGAGGCTCTCGCGCGCATCGATGTCAACCCGATCACCGGTATCGACGCAGCCAAGGAAGAAGAGATCGCCCGCGCGGCGAACTTCCCCGAAGAGCTCATCGCTAAGGTTGTTCCGGTCTTCCAGAAGCTCTACGAAGTGTACGTCGGTGAAGACGCCACCCTCGTCGAGGTGAACCCTCTCGTGCTGACCGGCGCAGGCGACATTGTTGCTCTCGACGGCAAGGTATCGCTCGACGAGAACGCCGAGTTCCGCCAGCCCGAGCACGACGCACTCGCTGACAAGTCGGCTGAGGATCCACTCGAGGCGAAGGCCAAGGCGCAGGATCTCAACTACGTCAAGCTCGACGGTGAAGTGGGTGTCATCGGTAACGGTGCTGGCCTTGTCGATGTCGACGCTCGACGTCGTTGCATACGCTGGTGAGAACCACGGCGGCGTAAAGCCCGCTAACTTCCTCGACATCGGTGGCGGTGCCTCAGCAGAGGTAGCATGGCTGCCGGACTAGACGTGATCCTCGGTGATCCGCAGGTCAAGTCGGTGTTTGTGAACGTCTTCGGCGGCATCACTGCGTGTGACGCAGTCGCCAACGGCATCGTAGGTGCGCTCGCCAAGCTCGGCGACGCAGCGAACAAGCCCCTCGTTGTGCGCCTCGACGGCAACAATGTCGAAGAGGGCCGCCGCATCCTGAACGACGCAGCGCACCCGCTCGTCATTCAGGCAGCAACTATGGACGAAGGCGCCGACAAGGCCGCCGCACTCGCTCACGCAGCCGCCGAGTCTGACTCAAGAACTCGAAGGAATACAAGAATGTCTACCTTCCTGAACAAGGATTCGAAGGTCATCGTCCAGGGCATCACCGGCGGCGAAGGCACCAAGCACACCGCGCGCATGCTCGCAGCAGGCACCCAGGTCGTTGGCGGCGTGAACGCACGCAAGGCTGGCACCACCGTGTCGCACGTGAACGCTGCGGGTGAGACCGTTGAGCCGCCCGTATTCGCAACCGTTGCTGAGGCAATGGCTGCAACCGGTGCAGACGTGTCGGTCGCATTCGTGCCGCCCGCGTTCACCAAGGACGCGTCGATCGAAGCAATCGACGCTGGTATCGGCCTGCTCGTCATCATCACTGAGGGCGTGCCGGTCAAGGATTCAGCAGAGCTTTGGGCGCACGCCGGTGCAACGGACAACAAGACCCGCATCATCGGGCCAAACTGCCCTGGCATCATCACCCCCGGCGAGGCACTTGCAGGCATTACGCCCGCAACGATCACCGGTAAGGGCCCGATCGGCCTGGTGTCGAAGTCAGGCACCCTGACCTACCAGATGATGTACGAACTGCGCGATCTCGGTGTCTCAACTGCGATCGGTATCGGTGGCGACCCCGTCATCGGCACCACGCACATCGACGCACTCGCTGCGTTCGAGGCTGACCCAGAGACCAAGGCAATCGTCATGATTGGTGAGATCGGTGGCGACGCTGAGGAGCGCGCAGCCGAGTACATCAAGGCAAACGTGACGAAGCCGGTTGTCGGCTACGTTGCAGGCTTCACCGCTCCCGAGGGCAAGACCATGGGCCACGCTGGCGCCATCGTGTCGGGCTCCGCGGGCACCGCTCAGGCGAAGAAGGAGGCCCTCGAGGCCGCAGGTGTGAAGGTCGGCAAGACTCCGACCGAGACCGCTGAGCTGCTTCGCGCGGTGTTCGCACAGCTGTAAACGCATCGCGTTTACAGGCGAACCCGCGCTGTCGCTACCGCGGCAGGTGTTCGCACAGCTGTAAACGCATCGCGTTTACAGGCGAACCCGCGCTGTCGCTACCGCGGCAGGTGTTCGCCGCGCTGTAAGCGTTTAGAAATTAGGTTCGGGGCGGGTGCTGATGCACTCGCCCCGAACTTTTTCTATCCGTGTGGCCCACTGAACTAGAGAATGCTCGTTCTCTCGCTCGGACAAGCCACTGCGCGACCCGGTGGCAGCGACAGAGTTCGACCTGCCCAGGAGATCAGGCGTGCTCCCGGACTGGGCTTTCACCCTTCAAGAGATAGCTTGCGCTCAGCCAAACTGGCCAGCCGACCAGCCAAATGGCGGTCACTAGCCAGACCTTGCCGAACCATCCGTCTAGTTCGGCGGTGCGCGTGGGGTCGCCGACGAACAAAATGATGCCGCCTAACACCACGCTTGCGATGATCGCGCACACGAGCATTCGAGCCCATTGCTCCCATTCGTAGCGCAGACCTGCTCGTCCACTTTTTGCTGGCTTAGCTGGTGCAGGACCGCCGGCAAAGCGATGAGCAAACCAAGCATCAACCTTTCCAATAATTTGGTGGCCGAACGCAACCGTGAATCCGAGATACACCGCACCGAGCCCATGCACGAATTCAGCGACAGCCTCGTTCTTCAAGAGATCCCAAGTGATAAGTACGAGCAGCAAAATATCGAGCAACGGCACGCAGAAGAGCAGGATCGTCGAAATGCGACCCATGCGCAAGAGGTAGCGTGCGCTGAGTGCGATGCCGAGCACCAGCCAGAAGCCGATCTCGCACGCAACAATTCCAATCGCAATGATGTTCATATACTCACTTTCACGGATCCCTTGTGATTGAGAATCGGTCGAAAGCAGCGACTCGTCTCATCCCTTGGTAGGAGGCAGACCACCGCCGGGGGTGCTTTGATTGACAGGTGGAGAACTTTGATGAGGGGCGTCTGAGCGACGCTCGCGGACAGGCTAGCTCTGACGGCGCGTCTGGGGCAGTGATCGCTTCACCCTCTGGATCTTCTGCATTCGAAGTTGTGGGGGAGGCCCCTAGTCGGCTGAAACTGATATTTTCGCGCCCCTGGGCGATGGCCGTGCTGTACTTGGTTATTGCCGTGCTGCTCGCCGCGATCGGGTGGTCTGGGCTTTGGAATATTTTCTCGTTGCTCGAACTGCAGGCATCTCCCTGGTATAGCTTGATCACGGCTGTACCTGCATGTGGGGCAGTGCTATTAAAGGGTCGATCACCCGCATTAGGGCTCGTACTTGCACTGGTGATCTTTTTCGCAGACCTGGCCACCGTAGGCGGCCTGGTGCCACTGCTGGTTGTACTCGAATTGATGCACGCGTACTTGCTCACCCTCAACGCGCTACAGAGAAAACGTGCACTCGGCGGTATCGTGACGCTACTGGCCGGCACCATGCTTGCTGTGTTTGTGTTCACGAATGACTTGCGGTTGACAGCGATGCTTGCTTTGCAATTTGGTGCGTTATTCGGATTCGCCTACTGGTATGCGAACTCAATTGCGCAATCCCATGAGCTGGTCCGCCTCTATCGACAACGAGGTGAAACGGCAGAGCGCTTGGCAGATTTCGATCGGGAAGCTGCCGTTCAGGGGGAACGTGACCGGATGGCTCGTGAGCTGCACGATATTGTTGCTGGGCATATTTCAGCGGTCGCCATTCGCAGCGAGGCGGCACTCTCGGCGGGTGTCGCCATGCAACAAGGTGAGCCAAGCTCCGAGAGAGAGGCATTGCTAGCCGTACGGGATTCGAGTCTTGAAGCACATGCCGCACTCCGGTCAATGATCCGGGTGCTGCGATCAGGCTCGCCTGAGTTTGAAGTGCCGCCCGGTCGCACGCGCTTGCCCGAACTCGTTGCTGCTGCGAATGAATCTGGAGTGAGCGTCACGTTGGTTGATGAGATCAACGCGGATCTATCTGTACCTATTGACCAGGCTGTGGGGCGGGTGGTTCAAGAAGCACTTGCAAACAGTGTGAGGCATTCTTCTGGTTCAGAAGTCGAGGTGTGGCTCGGAGAAGTCGAATCAGAACTGCATATTGAAGTGATTTCCCGCGGAGGTTCAGCACTTTCCTCTCTTGACCTCTCTGGTAGCGGCATGGGGCTTGAACTTCTTACCGAACGAGTGAGGGCTCTCGGGGGAACGCTCATTGCCGGGGCAGGGAATCCAGATGGTTGCGAGATGTCAGAATCCCGCAACCCGGGGAGATCCGGTGGTTCCCGAAACACTTGGACGGTTCGGGCCAGACTGCCGATAGGAGAAAACTTGTGAGCGCTGGTGGAGACGAGCTCGGCAACGAGGTAAAAAGGCCGCGCGTGCTGATCGCTGACGATCATGGGATGATTCGTGAAGGGTTGCGAATGATCCTCGAATCTCATCGAATTGAAGTGGTCGGTGAAGCGAGCGACGGGGCCGCGGCGGTTCGCAACGCTGCCGCCTTGCGGCCGGATGTGGTGCTCATGGATCTGCGAATGCCCGGAATGGACGGGGTAGAAGCAACTTCGCAGATTGTGCGTGAGGGAAGTGCGCAGGTGCTCATCCTCACCAGCTTTGATGAGGATGAGCTGGTATTTGCCGCCATTGGGGCGGGAGCAGCTGGTTTCCTTTTGAAAACCACAGAGGCCGCACCCCTGGTTGAAGCAATTTCTCGGGTTGCCGCGGGTGAGGGAGTCCTCGACCCCCGCGTGACGAGGCGAGCGCTTGAAGCAATCGCCTCGTCAGGGTCGAAGAACACCAGCGCAAGGCTACCCAGCCTCGACGAGCTCACAGCTCGTGAACGGGAGGTGCTCGGAGCGTTACGGAATGGCATGTCAAACGCGAGGATCGCGATCTCTCTGGGCATTTCCATTTCTACGGTCAAGTCCCACGTATCTGCAGTCCTGGTGAAGCTAGGTGCGGAGAGTCGATCGCATGTTGCGGCGTTGGTGCGGGACCTGCCGCTTTAGGCTGGGGAGCGTATCCTTTTGCTATGTCTCCGACACATCACAGCATCAACTACGTGGAGCTCACCGTGAGCGATCTTGCGGCCGCAAAAGCGTTCTATCAGAGCGCTTTTGGTTGGGAGTTCAACGATTACGGTCCGAGCTATGCGGGCATTCGAGGGCCGGATGGCGCCGAAGCTGGTGGCATCTTTGAATCCGCAGAGGATCAACCCGAACGCTCGGCCCCCGCAAGTCCATTTGTGATCCTCTTCTCAAATGATCTCGATGAGAGCCTGCGTGGCATTGTGGCGGCCGGCGGGCGAATTCTCCAGGACCCGTATGAGTTTCCCGGCGGACGACGGCTGCACTTCGCTGATCTGAGCGGCAACGAACTGGGCGTGTGGGCGGAGAAATAACACCTGACGAATGTTGCAACTCACGCGGAGCTCCGCGAGATAGCAGTGGGACAACGGCGGGAAAGATGCGTCGGAATCTTGGTATCGACGTCACGAAACGTCATGTTCATGACGGCCTCGCACCGCTGCGAAATACTGTTGGCATGGCAACACAGACAGCAGAGAACCAGGTCGTCGGCGTACACCTCGTCGGGAGCATCAACTTTGACGACGCGGAGACCACCATTCGCACCGCGGCAGGTGAGCTTGGCGCGCACCTTAAGCGCATCCCTGACGGGGAGGTGGGCGATCGCTGGCACTGGATCATGTTTCAACCTGACCGCATTGCGCAGGCCGCGGGGATTGAGCGCGTCGGTGACGAGCCTATTATCGTTCGCGGGCTTGACTTCCGCGCGGTTCGCGTCGCTGACGGCGTAAATGCCGCAGATATCAAGCTGGGCCAACTCGGTTACGCGGAGGCTGCGATCGAGTCGTGGAAGACCTTCTCGCGCCTGAAGGACGAGGGTATTGTTCCCGCTGGTACTCGTTTTCAGGTTTCTCTCCCGTCACCGCTCGGGGTAGTTGGAAGCGTAGTTCGCGAGGAAGATCGCGCCGCGTTTGAGCCCGTCTACGAGGCGGCGCTTGCGACCGAGCTGCAGCAGATCGTCGAGGTCATTCCGAACGATCAGCTCTCCATTCAGTGGGATGCTGCGCTGGAATTCGCGCACCTGGAAGGAGCCGGCTATGGCTCACCGTCGAAACCCTGGTTCGAGGACGTGTGGGCGGGCACTAGCGAGCGGCTCGCTCGTCAGGTCGACCGCGTGCCCGAGCCCGTCGAGGTCGGAATCCACCTCTGTTACGGCGACATCGCCGAAACACACTTCGTGGAGCCAAAGGACGCCGCGATCCTGACCCGCTTCGCGAACCTTGTCGCAGACCAGGCTCAGCGCCCGCTCACGTGGGTACATTTGCCCGTGCCGATTGAGCGTGACGATGCCAGTTTCTTCGCACCGCTCGAGCAGCTGAGCCTTGCTTCCGAGACGGAACTGTACCTCGGCCTTGTTCACCGGCAGGATGGCGTAGAGGGTGCCACGCGCCGCCTCGCGGCGGCCACCGCTCACATTTCTCGCCCCTTTGGCGTAGCAACGGAGTGCGGCTTTGGTCGCGCACCCGAGGGCACCACTGTGCCGCTGTTCGAGGCACACCGCGAGGTCGCCGCGGCTTGGTAAGTACTCCTAGCGGCCGAAAATACCGCGCAGGGCCGGTTCGAGTTCGGGGTGATTGAACTTGAAACCGGCCTCTTGCAGCTTCTCGGGCACCACCCACCTGCTTTTCAGCACGAGCTCGGTCTCGGTACGAATTCCGATGGCGCCGAGCTCCAGCATCCAGCGGGGCATCGGTGGCCCGAAACGGACACCGAGCACGCGCCGCACGGACGCCATAAAGGAGCGGTTATCGACCGGGTGTGGTGCGCTCGCGTTGATCGGTCCAGAGAGTTCCGGGTGGTCTTCGATGAAGTCGAGGATCCTCGCGACGTCTTCAATGTGCACCCAGCTAAACCGCTGTGCACCCCGGATCGCACCGGGGTAATGCGCGGTGCCTGCAGCGACACGGGCCTTGCTGACCGGCCAACGACCGTCATGGTTGGCGCCGCCAAATCCGAGTTTGGCAAGTGTGCGTAGGGCGCCGAGCACGCCGCCATCACCGAACACGATCGCGCTGCGCAGAGCAACGCGCCTGGTTGCCGGAAGTTCGTCGGCGAACAGCGCTTGCTCCCACGCCTTTGCGACCTCGACAGAGAAGCCAGCGCCAATATCGCCGTCTGCTTCGGTCATGGGGCGATCCTCGGCATGCCGATAGATTGTGGCGGTCGAGGAATTGACCCACAGTTGTGGAGGAGCCGCCGCGGCGGCGATTGCGGCGGACAGCTGAGCGGTCGTATCAAGCCTGGATCGAAAGATCTCCGCGCGGTTTTCTTCGTTGTATCGGCAGTTCACGCTCTTGCCTGCAAGCCCAACAACGAGGGTCGCGCCGTCGATGGCTGCTGCGATCCCACGTTGGTCACCCCACTGCAGGTCTGCGCCGCTGCGCCCAATCGTGACAACCTCGCGGCCTTGGTCGCGATACTGCTTCGCCAGGAAGGTACCCATGAAGCCACCTGCGCCACCCAGTACGACTCGTCCGCCGTGCGTTTCGCCAGCCCGGTTACTTGCCATCCTGCTGCTCCTTTACGATGCCGTACTCAAAGTGACCTCGATACCCGTATAGACGCCCGATGACTGGCATCGTCAGTGTGAGTTCGACGCGTTGTAGGCCACTCACGGGTTCGTACTGTTCAGTGAGCCTGACAGTCGGGGCACACCAGCGTGGAAGGCGCACGCGGAGCCTCCCAAATTTGAGGCCCACGCGACGGCTCGTGAGGGTAAGCGCGCCGTCGCGCACATCGATGTCGAACGAGGCTGCCACTGTCTGGGGAGTGCCGAGCCGGTCAACTACTCGATTGCCAGCGAGTGCAACCGAGTCGACCATGATCCAAGTGCCGCCGGGTAGATCAAGTTCACGGCGAGCGACGGCAAGGCCTACTTCTGCGCCCGTTTCAGTGGTGCCTTGTGCGCCTGCCAGAGTGATGCCTGCTGTGCTGCCATCGGCGCCATCGCCAGCTTGCACGGTGCGGTTCACGACTCGAAACCGCACTGAGCGGGCGTATCCAGCGAACAGCACCCCGCGGCGCTCAAATGGGCGCAGAAGAGGCCACAGCCAGCGCCTCTCCGTACCAAACTCGGCGAATATCCCTTCGCCGACACCGATGTATCCCTCGGGAATCGCCGAGAAATACTGACGCAGTGTGGGGTGCAGTTCGTGCAGACGCTCACCGAGAGCGGCCTCGTATGAACGTAGCGGCATGCTTCAAGCCTATGTCGGATGTGGGCGATAGAATTCACCACGATGAGAGCACTCCTGACTGCGGTCATTGCAGCGATTGAGGCGGCCGCCGTGGCACTTGCGGTGTTCGCCGCGATTGGTGCTGCCCGCGGTGCTCATTCTTTGGTGGCTTGGATTTGGCTTGTCGCAGCAGAGGCCTCCCGATCTCCGCGCTAACGGTCGCCGCCCTGTGGCAGATCACGCACCTGGTGCCGATGCAGGTGACGGTGTCTGCTCCGGCTGCTTTGGCGCTGGGGCTTGCCCCGGCAGCGCTTGCTTTTACTCTCTCACTCGCCCCGCTCACCCTCACCGTTGGCACCATGCTCGGCATATCGCTCGGGGGCTCGGTCGGCCGGTCGCGGTGGGGCCGGTGCCTGGGCGTTGATCGGTGGGGGCGGCCGGGGTTTGCGGCCGCTGCGGCAGCGGTTGGGGTGCTCGCAGCAGACTTCACGGTGGGTTCGCAATTGACAAGGATCGCCGTGCCCATGGCCGTCTATACGATTCCGCTGCTGCTCGGGTTCGTGCTGAATGCCGCGCGCGACGATCACGAGTGGTGGAACAGCGTTGTGCGCTGGTTGCAGCAGGCAGCTTCACGGATCTCTCCGACGGGCGCAGCTGCGCTGCCGGATCGAGCTGCCGAGGTACTCAGGCTCACCGGCAGCAGCGCTTGCCGCGCTGCTGATGCTCAATACCCTCGGCTTCGCCACCGCAATGCTGGTGGGGTATGTGGACATGACTCGCTCAGCCAGGGGCTGCACACGTTAGATGGGCTTCGGGGCGCTGATGATCTTTTTTGTCTGCCGCTCGCATTCCTGCCCACCGCATGGGTATGGACGATTTTCTTGGTTCGCTGGATCGGGTTTCGCGGTCGGCGCTGCGACTTCGGTGACCCATTCGATCTTGCTTGGCCCGCTGCCCGTGCTGCCGCTGTTTGGGGCAATTCCGGCGAGCTGGGGCTGGGTGGGTGGGCTTGCCCCGGTGATCGTCGTGGTGATCGGTACAGTGCTCGGTGGTCTGACCGGTGGGCGCCCACTCATGCGCCGAGCGTCTTCGCTCGTTTCTGCGGCAGTGCCAGTACTTGCCGCCGTTTTGGTGGGGCTTGTCGTTGCACTGTTCTGCGTCCTCGCGAGCGGATCCCTTGGCCGAGGCAGGCTCGAAACGAATGGGCCTGGTTGGTGGGGCAGAGGCCGGTGGGGTTGTCGCGTTGGAACTGGCATTTGGCATGAGTCTCGGTGTGTTTGCGCGGCGGTTTGATGTTGCCCGACTGCGTGCGATCGTGCCCGCGGGATTGCTTGACGACGGTGTCGGTGGCAACGGTGTCGGCGACACCGGTCTTGGTGGCAGCGCTGCAGGTGGCGGTGCCAGGGGCCGTCGTAAATACACGGAGGAACAATCGGAGCACTCCGTAGATTCCCGTGATTTTGACTGGTCGCTGAGTTCTGATGATCAACTAACAGTCGAAATTGAACCGTTGGATACGCAGTTTTCAGCGGAAGCGGTGCCTACGGCAGAAATGGTGCATACCGCGGCAGGCATGAACGCAGCACAGGCAGCGCATAATGACGAGCTGTCTGACGCGGTCGATCCAGCGGCCGATTCAGCGCCTGAACCAGCGGATGAGCCCGCGCTGGTTTCGGAACCCGAGATCGAACCAGAAGCAGAACCCGCAGACCCGGTCGATCCTCTGGTGCAAGCCTTCTCCTGGAGCTCCGATACGGAAGCCCCCGCGGCGACCGAAGCCCGCAGTGACTGGCGTTCCCGCATGCGCTCGAAGTGGGGTCGAGACTAGCGGAACACACACGCAACCATCCCGGTATCCAAGAGGTGCTAGGGTTGGCGTTGCAATCCACGGGGGCCCGCACGCGGCGGGCTGAGATGAAGCACGCGAGCTTCGACCGTTCAACCTGATCTGGGTAATTCCAGCGGAGGAAGGAACTCTATGACTATGTCTGCCCGCAAGTTCTCTACCGGGGTGGCTCTCTTAGCCGTTACCGGTCTCGCCCTGACCGGCTGTGCCACGCCAAGCGATGGTCCCGGTATGGCCGACTCGAACACCGTCACACTGGTCGTGCACGACTCGTTTCCGAACGACGAGTTCGCGGCAGCGGCAAGCGCGGCTACCGGATACGACGTCCGGGTGATCTCAGCCGGCGACGGGGGAGAGCTCACCAGCCAGCTCGTACTGACCCAGGGCGCTCCGATCGCTGACGCATTCTTTGGCGTGGATAATGTGTTTATCTCGCGACTGGTCGACAGCGACGTGATCGCTGGTGACGACGCTGCGGTGCCAGTCACGCAGAGTGCCACCTGCATCAACATTGACCCGGCCTGGTTTACCGAGCACGGTGTCGCCGAGCCAAAGACTTACGGGGATCTCGCGGACGAAACGTATCGTGGCCTTACGGTGCTGCTCGATCCTTCGACTTCGACCACCGGCGCATCGTTCCTGATCGGTACCGTGGCGAAGTTCGGTGGGGAGGGCTTTGCCGACTACTGGACGAAGCTCGCCGCGAATGATATCCGCATTGAGAACGGCTGGACTGAGGCATACAACGGCCAGTTCACACAGGGCGGCGGTGACGGCACCTACCCAATCGTGCTGTCGTACAGCTCCTCGCCGGCGTGGACGGTGACCGAGGACGGTTCTGCAACCACCACGAAGACGCTGCAAGACACCTGCTCATCGCAGATCGAGTACGCGGGCGTGCTAAACGGTAGTGCGAACTCCGAGGGCGCCAAGGCTGTGGTTGACTACATGACCTCGCTCGAGTTCCAGGACACAATCGCAGACACCATGTACGTCTACCCGGTTGCGAAGGATGCATACGTGCCTGCCGAGGAGTGGGAGCAGTTCGCGCCGATGCCTACCGCACCAAATGACATGACACCCGCAGAAATCGGTAAGAACCGCGAGAGTTGGCTGAAGACCTGGAGCGCAGCCACCGGCTGGTAAGCATCCCGCATGAATAAGCGAGGGGATCTCGGCGGTGCCACAGTTGTGAGCACCACCGAAGCGCGAAGCGAAGACTCACACCGGGTGTGTTCTGGTGGGGTAAACTCCGCCACCGCGCTTCCCCTCGCTTTTCTGCTTCTGTTCTTCCTCTGGCCCGTGGTCTCATTGATGTCCGTTGGGCTTGGGTTTGGTGGGGGCATTGCGGGCCAAGGATCCCCCGGCCTCGAACGCTTCGCCGAACTTTTTGCGGAGGCGCGCACCTGGCGAGTCATCGGGCAAACGCTCGCGCAAGCGGTGACCGGTACCGTGCTCTCGTTGCTGCTCGGGCTGCCTGCAGCGTTCGTGCTGTACCGGCTCCAGTTTTGGGGCGCAGCCTACTGCGCGGCCTTGCCACGGTGCCGTTCGTGCTGCCAACCGTGGTCGTCGGCGTTGCGTTCACCGCGCTCCTTGGTCAGGGAGCCCCGCTTTTGCCTGGTTAGGTCTTGACCAGAGCTTTCTCATTATTGTGTTGGCACTCGGGTTCTTCAACGTTACGGTCGTGGCCCGCACAGTGGGTGGGTTCTGGGCACAGCTCGATGGCCGTGCGGAGCAGGCTGCCCGCATGCTTGGAGCCTCGCCCAGCCGAGTCTTCTTCACTGTGACGCTGCCGAGACTTACTCCGGCACTGGCTTCCTCAGCAGCGCTCGTGTTTCTCTTCTGTGCGACCTCGTTTGGCGTGGTGCTGGTACTAGGCGGGAGATCCTTCTCGAACATAGAAACTGAGATCTATCGTTTGACGGTGCAGTACCTCGACCTTGGTTCAGCCGCAGCATTGTCAATTGTGCAGTTCGCGATTGTCGTGGCCGTGTTGATCGTTTCTGGGAGGCTTCGTCGACGACTGGAGCGGGCGAATGAGATGCGTTTCGACGGGGGACAGGGCGTGCGAGTCTCGCGCGTCCACGTGCTCGCGGTGACCTGTTTTGCGCTCACCGCGGTGCTGTTGCACGCGATGCCGATCCTCGCCCTGGTGCTGCGTTCTCTGCGTGACGGGAACGGCGCTTTCACTATTGCCAACTACGTGCACTTATTCGCACCGCCGCCGGAAGCTCGCCTCAATGGCAGCGTCATCGACGCGACGGTGCTATCGCTCGGCATCGCGGTCATCGCCACATCGATCGCGATGTTCTTGGGCGTGCTTGTCGCTCTCGTGGCCTCACGGCGACCGCGCAGTCGTGGTCTGAGACGTGGCATCGACGCGTTCGATGCCTTTGTGATGCTGCCACTGGGTGTGTCTGCGGTAACAGTTGGCTTTGGCCTATTGTTTACGATGCACCAGCCGCTCGGGTTGGGCATCGACTTGCGTACCTCGGTGGTGCTTCTGCCGATCGCGCAGGCGCTTGTCGCACTGCCGCTCGTCGTGCGCACCCTGCTGCCCGTATTGCGGGGGATCGACGCGCGCCAGCGCGACGCTGCTGCCATGCTCGGTGCCTCTCCGCTGCGGGTGCTCGGCACGATCGACCTGCGCGTGCTCGCACGCCCGCTCGGGCTCGCGCTGGGGTTCGCATTCGCCACCTCACTCGGCGAGTTCGGAGCGAGTGCATTTCTCGTGCGACCCGGTGCGCAGACGCTTCCGGTGATGGTCTCACAATTGATTTCAAAGCAGGGTGCCGAAAACTACGGCATGGCGCTCGCCGCCGCAGTATTGCTGGGGCTGCTCACCGCCTCGGTGATGCTCGTGGCGGAACGATGGCGCGGAGAGGTAGCTTCAGAGATATGAGTAACAGTGTCGAGGATCGCGCCGCCGCGTTAGCTTCAAGTGTCGGGGATGAAGGGCTCTCGGTGCGCGGGGTGACGGTGACCTATGCCGCAGAGAATGCTTTGGCGGCGGTGCAGGATGTGTCGTTCAACGTGGCGTCTGGTGAAGTAGTCGCACTTATTGGCCCCAGCGGTTGTGGCAAGTCGACGCTGCTTCGCGCAATCTCGGGACTCGAGCCCCTCGTCGCAGGGCAGATCTGTTGGGATGGTGCCGACCTCGCGCATGTGCCGCCACATAAACGAGGATTCGGGCTCATGTTTCAAGACGGTCAGCTCTTTGCGCACATGTCAGTCGCCAAAAATGTGGCGTACGGCTTGAGCGCGCAGCGACTGCCGAAGGCCGAACGTGAAGTGCGCGTGGCCGAATTGCTCGAGCTTGTCGGACTGCCCGATTACGGTGCGCGCGCGGTCACGGAACTTTCGGGTGGCGAACGGCAACGAGTGGCACTTGCCCGATCCCTTGCCCCAAGGCCGCGATTGCTGCTACTTGACGAGCCTCTCTCCGCCCTTGATCGTCACCTACGTGAACGACTTGCGGACGAACTCGCGATCTTGTTGCGGGCGGCTCATACGACCGCGATCCTCGTCACTCATGACCATCATGAAGCGGAAACGATCGCTGACCGCGTCCTCCAGATGAGCCACGGGAACTTGATCTCGTGACTTTGCCGGAACAACCGAAAGTGGTTGTCATCGATGGCCGTTCGGGGTCTGGAAAAACCACACTTGCGGCCGAGATTGCCGAGCGGATTGGAACGCCAGAGGTACCTGCACAGACGCTACATCTCGACTCGTTGTACGCCGGTTGGGGTGGTCTGGTTGAGGGGTCAAAGGCGGTATCCAGTGTGCTAGAACGGGGCTGGTATGAGCCGTACGATTGGAACACAGGGCAATTTTCAAGTTCGAGGATCAACCTAGACCCAGGCCGTCCCTTGGTCATAGAAGGGTGTGGGTCACTCACTGAGGCGAACCTGGAGTCTGCGCGAGAGTGGGCGGGCAACGCAGGCGTGGTGGAATCGATCTGGATCGAGTGTGACGAAGCGCTTCGCCGCGCCCGCGCGCTCACTCGTGACGGCGCGATGTTCGCACCGCACTGGGACGCGTGGGCTGAGCAGGAAGCTGAGCATTACACCGTGCACCAACCTTGGTTATTTGCCGAAAAATTGAGACTCACTCTTTGACCGATCATCGCGCGCAATATTGCTTCAATCTGCGAAAAATCTTAGTTACAGAGGATTCTGCGGTTTTCCATGCAATTGAATATTTGGATGTCTTTCATCTCAGAACCTTCACAAGGCGAAGCTCAGCACCCGGAAACCCAGAAGCGACGAAAATTACGCTTTCTCCGACCGATTGGAATGCTCGCCGCATTTGCAGTTGCGCTGAGCGGGCTTGGTCTCAGCCAAGCCTCGCCGGCTCACGCTGCTCCCGCGCAGCAGCAACAATGGGTCTTTGACAGCCCAAGCGGCACCGACTGGGTGGTGCCCGCTGGTATCACTGAGGTCGTTGTTGGGCTGCGTGGCGGCACAGGGGGCGACGGTGATACCAGGAAATGGGGTAGTGGTGCCAACTTCGCAGTGAAGCTGCAGGTGCAGGCGGGCGACAAGCTCACCGTCTATGCAGGGAAGTCGGCCCACGGAAAGAAAGACATGCGTGAGGGTGGCGCGGGTTTCGTGAGTGGTGGAACGGGTGGCAAGGCTAGCCTGTCTGGAGACCACGGTGGCGGAGGCGGCGGGGCCGCAGCGGTGAAGCTCAATGGTGAGCTGGTTGCGGTAGCCGGGGGCGGTGGGGGTGCCGGTGGCGCCTCGTACAAGCCCACAGTGAAGATGTCACTTCTTGCTTTGCTCGCACTACTTGATGGTCTTGCGGGCAATCCCAACGGGAAGCAGGGGAGTCCGCAACTCACGCATGTGCCGGGTGGCCTGCCGGGCTCTACCCGAGCGAGTATCTGGGGTGGCGGCCACGAGATCGTGATGAGCGCACCGACGTCAGGAAAGGGCTCGAAACCCGGTGCGGTCGGCCGGAACGGGGTGAACGATCCAAAGTTTAGTGGGTACGGAAAATCAGGATCTCATGGCGGTAGCGCGGGAACCCAAACTGGTGGTGGCGGTGGTGGTGCAGGCGGTGGCGGGTGGCCAGCCAGCGGCACCGGTGGCGGCGCCGGGCGCACGTTCTGGCACTTCTCTGCCGGCTCGGGTGGCGGCGCTGGCATGAGCTGGGTGACCGATTCTGTTCCGGGTGTCAGTTTTGACGAGGCGGCGATGATGCCCGAGGACTCTCATACGTATTTCGGGCCGTTAGCGGATCCCGGTACAGTCAAGATTTTCATACCCATGACCACCACTACCGTGGTGACGGCTCCCAGCGAGGTTTTGAGCGGTGAATCGATCCAGGTTCGGGTGCGCACGGCAGACTCGCGTGCGCCACAGACGCCACTGGACGGTTCAATAAATCTTTTCCGTGAGGGAGTATCGAGCCGTATCGACTACCATTCAACCGGCGGAGATCACACGTTCACGATCCCGGCGCTGCCTGTCGGTGAATACACCTTCAGGGCTGAGTTCAGTCCGAGTAATGGCCAGCAGCATTACAGGGAAGCGTCAACACGTTCTGTAGGAACGGTGACAGTCAATGTGGTTGATGCTGCGCCAGCGCCTGTACCTGAACCGGTCGATGTGACAACAACGACCACAGTTTCTCTCGATAATAACCCTGCAGTGTACGGTGACCTGGCGTCCTTCTCAGGGGAAGTTGCGTTCAGCGGCCCGTTTGTGCCTTCGCTTGCCGTAGAGGATATTGAGATTGACGGAGCAGTTGTGGGCCAGATCGTGTTGATCCCCAATGTTGCCGAAGGCAAGTACTCCACTCTCTTGAATTTCAATACTGTGCTCCCCGCAGTTACACACTCCATTGTCGCGAAGTTTAATGGGCAGATTGATGGTGATCCGACGACACCTGATGTGATGCCGTCGGTGAGTGAGCCGCTGGAAGTGACTATTGCGCAGGCACCCACAGTGACAACTCTGAACGCGCCAAACAGCACCCAAGCGTTTTCTCCTATTGACGTATCAGCGAAAATCACCCACAGCGCAGGGGCCTTGGCCGAAGATTTTGATGGAAGCGCCGTGCTCCTCGCCGAAGGTGCTCCGCTCATGTATGCCAATCTTTCCACTGGCGGAAGCGTGCTCTTTGAAGATGTTGTCATACCGTGGGGGACACACACGCTCGAAGTCGCATACCTCGGCGACTCTGCTGGCAACTTCGAAATGTCGACCTCGGCCGCATCGCCCATCGAGGTTACAGCGATTGACACGGTTACTTCGCTGAAGGTTTCGGCATCAGAGGTTCGCGCCGATGATACGGTGACGATCACCGCCACGGTCAGAAATTCACACACTGTCGATCTCACGGACCCCCGGGGGATGATCGAAATTCTTCTCGACGGAGAGGTCGCGTACTCGATACCGGCAGGCCTTGATGATGACCCGGAAATCAACGACGGCGAGGCAGAGTTCGAGCTGGACGTGTCGGGTCTCATGCTCGGCAAACATGCCGTCACTGCACGTTTCGTCCCTGCGCCGGGATTTGCGGGCTCTCTAAGTGACGAGGTCGAGATGACTGTGCTTGGCATCGCCACCGTGCTTTCGCCGAGTGCGACAGAAATACACGGGACTCCGAAACACCCAGCAATCGTCAATCTTCGTGCCGAAGTTGCGCCCGAAAATGGTGCTGCAGCCCGATCTGCTGAGCGTGCAGTGGCCGGAGACCCTGTAGACGGCTATGTCCAAGCGTTCATCGGTGCTGAACCGTATGGGGAGCCAGTTGGTATCTTCGACGGTCACGGGGCAGTCGAACTTGCGGGTCTCCCGTTGGGGAAGCACGAGATTGACTTGCGATTCACGCCTTCAGAAATGAGCATGCTGAAGGCCTCCACAGTCGTTTCGGTGACCATTGCAGCTGACGAAGATGCAGGGGAGCCCTCCGGGAAGGCTGGAGGCGGCAACGGCCTCAGCCAGACGGGTGCCTCGGGACCCCAACTCATGGTCCTCGGAGGGTCAGTATTGTTGCTTGCCGCGGGGCTGACGATTTTCCTAGCTCGTCGACGCCAACGCGAAGATCGCTAGAACGACGAGCGCCAACGTAATCGCGATGCGAGTGCGGTGTGAGCAACTGATGAGCGACTGTTGTTCACACCGCGCACCTGCGGGTCGCAATGCTGACATCTGAGAGCGACTCGGAGACGCGAGCCTGGTGCGAGCGGGTAGACTGTTCTGGTGCTGAAGGTCGTGGTCTTGATCTCTGGCGGGGGAAGCAACCTCAAAGCGTTGCTCGATGCCGCCGCTGACTCCGCCTACCCGGCGACAATTGTTGCGGTGGGGAGCGACACCGATGCCTCCGGTCTCCAATATGCCCACGAGGCGAGCATTCCGACCTTCACCGTCCGTCCTCGCGACTTCGACAGCCGCGATGCCTGGGGTGAGGCATTTGCGGCCGAGATTCGTCGGTATGCCCCGGACTTAGTGGTGAGCGCTGGCCTCATGCGAGTGCTCCCCGCGGGTTTCGTGCGAGAGTTCTCTCCGAATCTGATCAACACCCACCCGGCGATGCTGCCACTGTTTCCAGGAGCCTATGCGGTGCGCGACGCGCTCGCCGCTGGCGCCACCGAGACCGGCGTTACTGTGCACATCATCGACGAGGGCGTCGACACCGGACCTGTCCTGCGTCAGCAGAGCGTGTCGATCCTCGCGGATGACAGCGAAGACGAACTGCACGAACGCATCAAGCAGATCGAACGTCCCTTGCTCGTCGAAACCGTGCGAGACATTGCGCGCGGCGAGCTGCCTCTCACCCAATCCACATAGGAGCATTTGCCATGGCCGTCCAGAGTCAAGACCCAAGCCTGTACGAACACCGCGATCTTATTCCAGTGCGTCGTGCACTCATCTCTGTGAGCGACAAGAGCCGCCTGCTCGACCTCGCAGCTGCGCTTTCTGCAGCTGGCGTTGAAATCGTTTCGACGGGATCCACCGCTTCAACCATTCGCGAAGCTGGTCACTCGGTCACCGACGTTTCGGAGGTTACCGGTTTTGCGGAGGCCCTCGACGGCCGCGTGAAGACCCTGCACCCCGCAGTGCACTCGGGGCTGCTTGCAGACCTGCGTCTCTCTGATCACCGCGAGCAGCTCGAGCAGCTGGGCTTCCTGCCCTTCGAACTCGTCGTGGTGAATCTTTACCCGTTCGAGCAGACTGTCGCCGCGGGCAAGCCCGCCGCAGACATCATCGAGAACGTTGACATCGGTGGCCCCGCCATGGTTCGCGCGACTGCGAAGAACCACCCGAACGCGGCAATCGTCGTTTCGCCCGGCAGATACGACGCCGTGATCGAGGCCGTGCAGGCTGGCGGCACCACGCTCGAGTTGCGCCGCTCGCTCGCGACCGAAGCATTCGTGCACACCGCGCAGTACGACGCAGCCGTTGCCAACTGGTACCTCGACCAGGAGGACAGCAACTGGGGTGCCACTCCGGTTGATGAAGACATTGAGGCTGACGAGTCGGTCGACGCTATCTTCGAGAAGTCCGAAGCTTACGTCGGATACGAGATGTTCGGGCTGCGCGAGTCAGTGCTGCGCTACGGCGAGAACAGCCACCAGCGTGCCGCGCTCTTCACTGAGACCGAGGGGGCTGGCATCGCCCAGGCTACCCAGCTGCACGGCAAAGAAATGTCGTACAACAACTACGTTGACGCCGATGCTGCCGTGCGTGCGGCGTTTGACCACGAGCGCCCCGCGGTCGCGATCATCAAGCATGCAAACCCCTGCGGTATCGCGGTTGCGCCCGAGGGCACCGCGGATCCAATCGCTGCGGCACATGAACTTGCACACGCCCGACCCCGTTTCTGCGTTCGGTGGCGTGATCGCGGCAAACCGCGTCATCACCGCGGGGATGGCCGCAACCGTCGCCGAGATCTTCACCGAGGTCATTGTCGCACCCGGGTTCGAGCCCGAGGCAGTGGAGATCCTCACCAAGAAAAAGAACGTGCGCCTGCTTGTGCTTCCTGCTGACTTCGTACAGAACCCCGTCGAACTGCGCCAGGTTTCGGGTGGATTCTTGCTGCAGGACGCCGATCGCGAGTTCGCGCCGGCTTCTTCCTGGACACTCGCGGCCGGTGCTGCCGCCGACGAAGCAACACTTGCTGAGCTTGAGTTCGCGTGGCGTTCGTGCCGCGCGGCGAAGTCAAACGGAATCCTGCTCACCAGCGGCGGCGCTTCGGTCGGCGTGGGTATGGGGCAGGTCAACCGCGTCGACTCGTGCCGACTCGCGGTCACCCGTGCGGCAGAGCGCGCGAACGGTGCGGTTGCGGCATCTGACGCGTTCTTCCCGTTCGCCGATGGGTTGCAGGTGCTTCTCGACGCCGGTGTTCGCGCTGTCGTGCAACCCGGTGGTTCAGTGCGTGACGAGGAAGTAATTGCTGCGGCAGAAGCTGCGGGCGTCACCATGTACTTCACAGGGGAACGTCACTTCTTCCATTAATACTGGCACCTCTAGAGGGTGAAAGTGCCGAATCGCAGAGCGATCTCGGCACGACGAGAAATGCCCAGAAATGGGCATTTTTTGTTTCCTCGTGGGGAAAGTCCCTTCTTCCACTACGGCCGATTTGGCTACCTCTGTCGGGACTGAATATTCGGGCAGCGGTATGCTGAGCGCATGTGGGTAACTGAGGCGTTCGACACAATCGTGCTGATCTTTGAGGCACTCGGCGTCGTCGCACTCTGCTTCGGATTCCTCCTGTCCGGTGTGCTCGCCGTGCGTGCGCTCGTGCGGCGAGAGGGTGGTGCGGTCGCGTTTCAGGTTCTGCGCAAATCGCTCGGTGGATCGATCTTGCTCGGGCTTGAGATCTTCGTTGCCGCAGACATTATCCGCACTATCTTCACGCCCAGCCTCGAGGAGGCCGCGATCCTCGGGTTGATCGTGATCATTCGAACCGTGCTGAGCATGTCGATTCAGATCGAGATCGATGGGGTTCTGCCGTGGCGTCGGGGCGCTCCTGACAAGCGGGGCCCAGGTGCTGGCAGAAGAGGTCTCGCGCAGCGGAAAGCCGCAGCCCGAGGAGTAAGTCAGGCTAAGAATATTTCAAACAGCTAGGCTGAGAACATGGAAATCTTAAGAAACGTACTACTGGTTCTGCACATTGCAGGCTTCGCGGGTATCATCGGCGGCGTCATGATGCAGATGCCCAAGGTCAAAGAGGGCGCGGCAAAGATCAATGGCGCGATCCTGCACGGTTCGCTGCTGATGCTCGTCACCGGTCTCGGCCTGGTCGGCATGTTCTACGCCAGCGGCAACGGTGACAACGTGAACAACCCGAAGATGGTGTCAAGACCGTCGTACTGATCGTGATGCTTGTGCTCGCACTGATCAACAAGAAGAAGTCGAACGTCAGCACTGGCGCGCTCGGCGCAATTGGCGGCCTCGCGCTGCTCAACATGGTGCTAGCTGTCATGTGGTAATTTTCTGCCACGCAGAATCGAAACGGTCCCCCCGCTCAGTCGAGCAGGGGGACCGTTTCGTTTGTTCGTTTGTTCGTTTCAGTCTGTAAACCGTGGCCTGTCAAAACACCACAACGAAGCGAGTGAGCGCATCGATGAGCGTGCCGGCAAGCCCGGTCTCACCCAGCATCTCTTCGCGTGCGCTGAGAGCCACGTCAGGATGATCGGTGATGATGCCGTCCGCGTCGCGCCGTAGGAGCTCACGAATATGCGCATCCTCGTTGACTGTCCAGCTGAAGAACGCATACCCGGCTCGGTAGGCGGCGTCTTGCATCTCCTGGGTTGCCGACCACTGTTCAACGACGACGAAGTCGGCATCGGTTACCGGGATATCAAGCCCTGCAAACGCGAGGATGTAGCCGACCGTAGCGTCTGGGCGCAACTGCTTGAGGCGCTCGACGTCGGCGAGGCCGAGGGCATGGAAGATGTTGTTGTCGATTGCATCGAGTGCGTCAAGTTCATCAACGAGCAGGTCCACATGGTCAGGGGTGTCGAGCCCACCGGTCTTAATCTCTATGAGCAGCGGCATCCCGAGCTCCTTCGCCCGAAGGATGTATGCCTCCAAAGATGGAATCTTTCCCTCATGCCCGTACTGGTCTCTAACAGTGATCTGCGTGAGTTCGTCGAGGGTGAGGTCTTTCACGTTCACATCCTGGCCAGCAAGCCTGGAAAGCCCCGCATCGTGCATCACGACAAATCGCTTGTCCGCAGTCTGCATCACGTCGATCTCGACAAAGTCGGCGTTCGCCTCCACCGCGGCCTCTAGCCCCTCGAGGGTGTTCTCTGCGCCGTTATCGCTAAAGCCGCGGTGGCCGAGCACGATGGTGTCTGGGGCGCTGCGAGAGCTGCTGCATGGTGCCGAGGTGGAAGAATCCGAATCCGATGGCAACGGCCGTGAGACCGGCAATTGCGGCGATTCGGTTGCGTCGGCTGCCTGAGCTCGCTTCTGCGTTACCCACTGATTCAGTGCCAAGAGGATCGGCATTGCCCCGAGCCATGCTGAGGCCCCCGGCGAGCTGATCCTCGCGCTGCGAGACAAGCGCGAGCAACACGGCACCGAGCACCGTAAGCACCAAAGCTGTAAGCCCCATCCCGACCACCTGGGCAGCACCCAGGCTGAACGCCGCCACGGCTGGGGCGGCTCCGGGCAGCAACGCATCGGCAAGCGCGGTCGGCGCGATGGCAACCCACGTAAGCGCAAACGTCACTATTCCAGCAAGCAGCAGCACGACGATGACTGCCAACGCCAACCGAACCGCGGCCCAGCCACGCGTCAGGCGCCAACTCTGGCGGAGCGCCTGACCGCCTGTTGCGGCGGTAAGGACGAAAATTGGCAGGCCGAGCGCAAACCTCAGATTGAGCAGGGCAAGGAGGAGCATGAACCCGACCCAGATCGCTGCGGTCACGGGGGCCTTCATAAGTTCGCCGGAGATGAACGTCGGCACGGTTATCCCCTGCGACAAGGTCGACGTGAACCCGAATCCGCTCAGCGGAATAATGACGAAGAGATAGAAAAAGAGCGGGAAAGACGAGGGGCGCAAGAGCTTCCGTGCTGTGCCGGCGACGTCACGCCACACGGTTCGAAACGTAATGGCCTGGTGATCCCTCGCCCGTCGAAGCATAAGCACTAATACGATGAACTGCAGCGCCGCGATCCAGAACGCGAGCAGCAGAATCACGATGATTAACGTGAGTGTTATCCCGATGCCACCCGTCACCTGCATGGCGTTGAAATCGAGGGCGACCATGCCGTTCGCACGTAGCGCTTCGCGGAATAGCCAGCCGATTAGAGGGCTCACCACAACGAGTAGCACCACCTGAAACACCAGCATAGTGAGCGTAATTGGAGCCCACGCGTGCCGGATTGTTCGCCAGCCTTCGCGGAGCAGCGTGAACGGCATAAGTCGGTGCATCCATCGATCCTATTGGCGGAAGGAACTGAATTGGTGGAATAACGCAGACAAGGTTCAGGTTCAAGCTGTCAGGAGTATGTTGGCTAATGAAGGCTCGCTTCTGAGGCTAGGCGGCTAGCCGCACGTGTGTAGGAGTGCTTTGGATGAGTAACCTCGAGACGGATCCACCCGAGACCGTGCTGGTTTCAGGGGAGCCATGCACGTCGGTTGAGGTGCTTTCACCGCGCCTCGTGCCTCTGGGTGGTCTTCGCGCCATGACCGTGCATCGCACCTTGCCGCAGCGGGGGCGCTCGCTAGTTGGGGCCTGGTGCTTTCTCGACCACTATGGCCCAGACGATGTGTCAGAGACCGGCGGCATGAGTGTTTCTCGCCACCCGCACACGGGCCTCGCGACGGTATCGTGGCTGTTTGCCGGCGGTATCAATCACCTTGACTCGGGAGGGGTCGCCGCAGAGGTGCGTCCCGGCGAGCTGAATCTCATGCGTGCCGGTCGGGGCATCACTCACCAGGAGATCAGTACGCCCGACACGAATCTGCTGCACGGGGTGCAGCTTTGGTACGCGCTACCCGACTCGACCAGGTTCGAAGAGAACGGTTTTGAACACTACGTTCCGGATCCCGTGGCTATTCCCGGGATGGTAGCCAGGGTATTTCTAGGCGAACTGTTGGGTTCCGTGTCGCCGGTCGAGACCCGCACGACGCCGTTACTTGGGGCCGAATTGATTGTCGAACCTGGCGCGTCAGTTTCGTTCGCGGTGCGGCGTGATTTTGAGCACGCGGTGCTCGCCGAATCTGAGGACATTGTGGTCAACGCAGTATCGGTAGAGCATCGATCGCTTGCTTACGTGCCGACTGGTTCCGACACTCTGGTGATTTCGGTGGGGGATCGCGGTGGTCGGGTCGTTCTGCTCGGAGGACTACCCCTGGGCGAGCAGATCATTATGTGGTGGAACTTTGTCGGGAGAACTCACGAGGAGATCGTTGAGTTCCGTCGAAGGTATCAGGCAGAGCTTGGTTTTGAGGCCGAGGATCCGGGGGACTCCGAGAAGGTGCCGCTATTTGGCGACTTCCCGAGTGACCAGCCCTCACCGATCCCGGCTCCCGTGATGCCCCTTACCAAGTTGCGCCCGCGAGGGTAATAAGAAAATCGCAGCATCCGGTACTTACTCACAACGCTACAGAAGAGGAGGGCGCTATGCCTGAGGAAAGATTCTACGTAGAAAATCACCTGGCCGAGTCGCGCTACGCACTGCTTGACCGTGAGGTTGAACATGGTCTGGACATGATCGGGGAGGAGTCGTATCTTGACTTCGATTCCGATGGCTCAGGCCAGCGCATCATGTATCACACCGTTGTTTCTGAGAAGTATGGCGGACTCGGCCTTGCAAGCGTGCTCGTTCGCCACGCGGTTGACGACACGGTCGCCACAGGGCGGACGATTGTGCCCGTCTGTCCATACGTGGTGAAGTGGCTCACCAAGCATCCCGAGTATTCGGATCACGTGGTCAACGCGACTCAGGCACATCTGGAAGCGCTGCGAAACAGCTAGCGCCTGTGGCCGGTTGGCTTGACTGCGTCGTCGACCTTTCTAGTCTTCGTCTGCACGCCAACCAGTTGAAACGTCTACCCAGCCCTCGGCGTCGCTGAGCTGCGCGAGCTCGTCGACGACGATCTGCACGGCGGATGCGCTGGTGCCTGCCGCGGGATACACGGTCTCAAAACGACGGAGTGACTCGTCGAGAAATATGCGTGCGCTCGCGGCATTCACGAACGGGCACACGCCACCGATCGGGTGGCCGGTGAGCTCAAGTACGTCTTCGCCCCGAAGCATGCGCGGCTTGCCGCCGAAGCTGCGCTTGAACGCGCCACCGTTGACCTTGGCATCGCCCGCGGCAACCACGAGTACGGCCCGCTCCGGCTCACTGGGGTCGTAAAAGCCGAGGGTCTTGGCGATCCTCGCGGGCTCTGTACCAACTTTTTCTGCTGCAAGTTCGACCGTTGCGCTCGAATCTTCAAACTCGAGGATCTGGCCTGACCACCCGCGTGCCTGCAGATACTGCCGTACTGCCTCTGTGCTCACTGCTGCGCCTCCCGCTCCGTTGCTGAATTGCTTCTGTGCTGCCCGCAGGCACCACGCACCAGCTTAATGGTGCGCGGTGCTCAGAATAGGCGGCCCGCCTCGCTTGCGTCGGGCTCCTCCAAAGTAAGCAGGGTGCGCTTGCGGTCAATGCCCCCGGCGTACCCAGTGAGCGATCCGTCGGCGCCGAGCACGCGATGACAGGGCACGATGATGCTGATTGGATTGTGCCCAACAGACTGGCCGACTCTTTGCGAAAGAGCCTTATTGCCGAGCTCACTCGCGATTTGCCCGTAGCTCACGGTTTCGCCGTAGGGAATTGCCAGCAGGATTTGCCACACTTGCTGGGAGAACGCGTCACCGATTGGGTTGAGCGTCAGGTCGAACGTGCGGCGCTCTCCCGCGAGATACTCGCGCAACTGCTGTGCGGTCTGCGAGAGCAGTAGGTCGTCGACCTCACTTACTTGCTCACCGATGGCATCTGCCGCCGGCGGGTAACTGTGCCCGTCAAAGTATGTGCCAACGATGGCGTTGCCTGAGGCGACCAGCAGCATCGTGCCGAGTGTCGTGGGTGCATATGCGTGTCGGGTGATCACACGATTCAGAATACTCGGGGTACGGGCCCATGTGCCGATAGTGTGGCAGCGTGAGACAGGTCGTAGTTGTGGTGCTGGAGGGTGCGAAGCCCCTCGACGTAGGTATTCCCGCGCAGGTATTTACTACGCGCCCGAGCATGCCCTACTCCGTGCGAGTGTGCGGGGTGCGGGCAGGGCTAGTGCCCGGCGCCGACGGGCTTTCGTACCATGTTGAGCAGGGGCTCGAAGCGCTCGAGGGCGCTGACATCGTGTTCATTCCCGGCTATCTGCACCCAGATACCAGTACTGCTCCGGATGCGCTGCTCGATGCGCTGCGCGCAGCGCACTCGAGGGGAGCGAAACTTGCGGCAATCTCGACGGGTGCGTTTGCGCTCGCCGAGACTGGACTACTCAATGGGAAGCGGGCAACTACGCACTGGCACTATACGCAGGCATTTTCTCAACGCTTTCCCTCAGTGGAGCTCAACGAGGGTGTGCTGTTTGTTGATGAGGGGGCAGGTGCTCACTTCGGCGGGAGCCGCGTCGGGGCTAGACCTGTGCCTGCACATCTTGCGAGCCGAGCACGGGCTTGCCGTGGCAAACCACGCGGCGAGGCGGCTCGTCGCGGCACCGTATCGGAGCGGGGGGCAGGCTCAGTACGTGCCACGGAGCGTGCCAGCGCCAAGCGGTGAGAGATTCGCAGCTACCAGGGAGTGGGCACTTGCGAGGCTGCATGAGTCGCTCACGATCGCGATGCTCGCTGAGCACGCGATGGTTTCGCAGCGCACGTTCTCTCGTGCCTTCCTCGATGAGACGGGATACACGCCCATCCGTTGGGTCATGCGCGCTCGACTGGATCTGGCTCGTGAACTGTTAGAGAACACGCTGCTCGGCATCGAAGACGTGGCAACCCACGTGGGGCTCGGTACTGGAGCAAATCTGCGACTGCACTTTCGTGCGGTGCTTGGCACCTCGCCGAGTGAGTATCGACGCACGTTCACTAAGGGTGAGTAACTTCGTCTGGACGCGTCTGGCTGTGTGTAGCTGGTAGCTATTCACTCATTGGCATGATCCTTGCGCATATCGGCATTCTTGCCACTATCGAAGTGTGGGCACTCTCGACAGAATGGGTACATATCCAAAAAATTCTGAGAGAAACGGGTAACGAGGATCATGACTCGCCGCATTGCAATTAACGGTTTTGGGCGGATCGGACGTGGAGTTCTTCGCGCGATGATCGAGCGCGGGAGCGAGGTCGAACTTGTCGCGATCAACGACCTCACTGACGGGCAGATGCTCGCACAGCTCTTCAACTTCGACTCCGTCTATGGGCGAGTACAGCCGAGCGAGTGAGCGTTGACGGCGACACGCTCGTGGTCGGTGAACGTCGCATCAAGCTGTTGGCGCAGCCCGACCCGAGCAAACTGCCCTGGGCCGAGCTCAAGGTAGACGCTGTACTCGAGGCGACAGGTCGCTTCACCAAGGCTGAACAAGCGAAGGCTCACATCGACGCGGGCGCCAAGCGGGTACTGGTGAGCGCGCCATCCTCTGGCGCTGACGCAACTCTCGTGAAGGGTGTGAACTGGGACACTTACGACCCAGAAAAGCACTTCATTATCTCGAATGGTTCGTGCACGACGAACGCACTGGCTCCGCTCGCAAAGGTGCTGAACGATCTTGCGGGTATCGAGCAGGGGTTCATGACCACAGTGCACGCCTACACGCAGGATCAAAATCTGGTCGACGGCACCTCACCGCGACCCGCGCCGTGCTCGAGCTGCGGGCCTGAATATGGTGCCCACCTCGACCGGTGCGGCCAAGGCAATCGGCAAGGCGCTGCCCGAGCTTGAGGGGAAGCTCAGTGGCGATGCGATTCGTGTGCCCGTGCCTGTCGGGTCGATCGTTGAGATCACCGCCGCGGTCGAGCGTGAGGTCACGGTCGAAGAGTTGCTCGCAGCATATCGTGCGGCCGCAGAGGGGCCGCTCAGCGGTGTGCTCAAGTACTCTGAGGATCCGCTGGTCTCGAGCGATATTGTGGGAGACCCGGCATCGTCGATCTTCGATTCGGGCCTCGTGCGCGTCGCGGGCAAGCATGTCAAGGTGTCGTCCTGGTACGACAATGAGTGGGGTTTCTCGAATCGCGCTGCTGAAACGCTCGCGATGCTCACTAAATAGGGTTTCTGGCTCAGTCGGCCGTAACTGAGTGCGCGGGTTCCTGCGTAATGCTATTCTGTAAGGCCCGGCACTGCCGGGGTTGATAATTCCATAGTGTGTGAGGTTAAAGACCTGCGCGAGGCTACCGATTTGGTTGCAACGCGTGCCAAGGGGCCGATCGGTTTCGACACGTCGATTTGAGACTGTGAGAAGCGGGTCGAGGATGCGGAGTTATCTCGTTAACGATCTTCGCAAAACATAGGTGCTAACGCTAAGCGCACCGACTTCGCTCTCGCTGCCTAAGCACGAGACCGAGTCCGTCAGGCCGGGTTTCGCCTTCGCCCCGGTTCCTGGCGTCATTTAGAGGGCTTGCTGATGTGTTGTGTCTCAGGGCACATCGGGACTTTCACTGTGACTGGGCCTGTTGCTCTAGGTGTTCGTGACAAAGAGCAGGGCCAAGTAGAACGCCTTAACGAACTACACCCGTAGAAGGCGCGGAATCATCGAAGTGGACAGGGGTTCAATTCCCCTCGGCTCCACGAGCGATTGAGGTGAGAGAAGAGCAAGCTTGCTTGTTCTTCCGAACCGATTGAAGCTCGTTGTAAGTGCATACATTGCACACAGACGATTGAGGTGAGAGGAAAGCAAGCTTGCTTGCTTTCCCGAACCGATTGAAGTCTGTTGCAGTGCGAAGCACTACACACAGGGTTTTTATACCTCACACACTGTGGATTTTCTTCTGCCACTCGTTGACTCAGGTGGTAGATGGTGTGCCGGGAAGTCTGGTCGGCGAATTGTTCGCATCAACGCACCCGAAAGACTCACCTATGGCTTCCATATTTCCTCGTCGTGGCTCCAGCGCAGAGACGAAGCGGATCGGCGAGATTCTGCGCAAGGAGACAGTAGGCGGCGTTCTGCTGGTTACCGCAGCGATTGTTGCGATCCTCTGGGCAAACTCACCGTGGTCTGACGCATACTTTGCCATGCGAGATTTTGAGGTCGGGTACGAGCCGTGGCATCTGCAGCTCAGCCTGGGTACTTGGGCGGCTGACGGGCTGCTCGCTATTTTCTTCTTCCTTGTGGGTCTTGAGCTCAAGCGAGAGTTCGTTGCGGGGGATCTGCGCAACATTCGAACGGCC
Organism: Leucobacter sp.; assembly: GCA_034676385.1. Classification (GTDB taxonomy): domain Bacteria; phylum Actinomycetota; class Actinomycetes; order Actinomycetales; family Microbacteriaceae; genus Leucobacter. The sequence goes on along the minus strand of JAUCCH010000067.1, from coordinate 17,344 downwards.
GTCGTACCGATCGCGGCTGCGGCCGGAGGCGTGCTCGTTCCAGCGCTGATTTACAGCGCAATCGTGCGAGGGAACGCGGAACTTGTACACGGCTGGGCGATCCCCACGGCCACTGATATAGCGTTCGCGGTGGCCGTACTTGCGGTGATCGGCTCACGTTTGCCGAGTGCGCTGCGCATCTTTTTACTGACCCTTGCAGTGGTAGACGACCTGATGGCCATCGGCATTATCGCGATCTTCTATACCGACGAGATTTCGCTTGTGCCACTCGGGATTTCGGTGCTCACGATTGTGATCTATGGATTCATTGCGCAGCGTTACCGGCAGTTCTTCGGGCGCAAGCCCTTCGCCGCCTGGGTGATCCTTTTGCCAATCGGGGTCGTCGCGTGGGCATTCATGCACGCTTCGGGCATCCACGCCACCATCGCGGGCGTGCTCCTCGGCTTCACGATCCCCGTCTTGCACCGGAAGCGTGACAATACACTCGCCGCCGATTCGCGTGGGCTAGCTGAAGAGTTTGAGCATCGCTTTCGCCCGCTTTCTGCTGGATTCGCGGTACCGGTATTCGCGTTCTTCGCCGCGGGTGTGTCACTTGGTGGTACCGAAGGAATTCGGGCTGCTGCTGCGAACCCGGTTACTCTTGCGATCATTGCGGCGCTCCTTCTCGGGAAGCCGCTTGGTATTCTCTCAACGACTTGGCTTGCCACGCGCCTCATGCGCACCAAGCTTGATCCCTCGTATCGTTGGATCGATCTCGTCGGAGTCGGTTTGCTTGCGGGCATCGGCTTCACCGTTTCGCTGCTGATTGCTGAGCTGAGCTTTGCTCCGGGATCGCCTGAACACGACTACGCGAAGGTCGCGGTGCTCACGGCCTCCGTGCTCGCGGCAGTGTGTGCGTCTGTGCTGCTGGGTTTTCGCAACATGCAGTACGCGAGGATCAACCGAGCCGAAAGCCCTGCCCTTCAAGAATGAGTGCGAGGACTCGGCGATCCTCGCGGTGCATCACGCTCTCAACAAAACGTGTCAGCGCTCGATCAAGCGTGACGGCACCCGCGCTGCCCGAAACTTTTTGTAGCACGGCGACCATAGTGCGTGGTGCGAGTACGGCCTCATCGAGGCCTGGGCGTCCGTCTATTTCGCGCTCAGTGCTGACGTAGTCGGTGAACCCGGTGCCGTGGCTGCCTGCAAACACCTGTTGGCTGATAAAAGCTGCCCGCGCGAGGCGAGTCACCTCGTCTAGTGTCAGGTCTGGTGTGAGCTCACCTCGTTCGTCGACCACCGCGGCAAGCGCGAGTAGTGCGTTCTCTCCGGGAAAATCTTCGTAGCTCTTGATCGCATCCGGGTAGTGCACTCGGTAACCGTTTGCGCCAAACCGGTTGACAAGCTCGGCACTCAAGCGGTCGAGGCCCCGGTATCGGTGCGGGGTCTGCTCGTTGGCCGTCGCAAGAATGGCGAAACCGGGCGTGATGCGCACTTCTCGCCCTGCGTCCTCCTGCACTCCGAGGCGATCGCCGGGCCGCAGCTGCAAGATGCGGTTGAGTCGTTTCAGAAATTCTGCGGGCATCGCGTTGATTTCATCGAGGATCACAGGCCGACCCTCGTGCATCGCCCGAAGGAGTGGTCCCGGCACAAACCTGCTGACGGTCGCCCCGTGTTCTGCGCGGAGTTCATGGGTGCCGATGAGCTGTGCACTCGTGATGTCTCCGTACCCAGAGACGAGTTCGGGTTCCAGGCCCATTCCGTGAACTGCGAGGTGTTCGGCCAGCGCGGTCTTTGCGCCTCCGGTCTCGCCGACGAGCAGGACTGGTTCTCCCCGTGTGATGGCCGGAAGCGCCTCCGAAATAATGCCGCGCATCTGTTCGGTGAGCAGTAGGCCGCTCTGAAGTTGGCGCCTAGCCTCCCGCAGCCGCAACGATCCCAGTACCTCGATTATTGAGTCCCTACGGTTTCTCGTTGTGACGTGCTGCTGCCATGAATGATTGAGTTCGAGCCCCGAAGTGTGTGCCTCGTTGGCAGTGTGAAGTGCCCGCACGCGTTCGCGCTCCGCGGCTGTGAGTGGTCTAGACGCCTCTGCTGCCCGAGCTACTAACTTTGTTGCCTCGTCAGCGCGCCGGCGACCGTCGAGCTCCTGCTTGCGCGCGGTTACCGCGATCCTTAACACTCTCGCACGTTCGTCAAGTGCATCTTCAATGAGGGCACGCTGGTCTTGGTCTTCGAATAGAGGAGCAAGCTGTGCCCGTAAGCCAGCGAGATTGGCGAGATGCTCCGCGCGGTCCGCTCCCTGCGCGGCACGTGCGGCCCGGCGCACCAGGAGCATTTCTTGCGAGAGCTCAAGCGCCTCTGCCAGCACAGGATTCACGTCGATCGGCAGCATGTTCGTCACGCTATCACGTGTGGGGGCAGGACTAGGGTGAAGATATGTCCCAAGCAGTGCCTGCCGAAGTGTCAGCCGAGATGTCGGGGGCATTGCACGCGATGGGTGCAGTGCTCGGACTGCGAGTGGAAACCACGGACCGCGATGAGTGGGAACTCGACGATCGAGGGCTTCGCGTTGGACTCGGCTGGTATCTGCAGCGCGGACATGGGTCCAATGAAGCCGTGGCCCTCGCAGCGCTCCAGCTCTGGGAAGGGCCGCGCGATATGTTTCGAGCACCCGCGAGGGCCCGCCGCAGGCGCGCGCTCACACTCACCCGCCCAGAGCTTGCGCCCCTCATCGGGTCTGTGCACCGCTCTCAGGCGGTCTCAGAGTTGCTGCGCGTGATGCCCGGAATTCGACTTCCGCTTCGAGCTGCAGTGCAGCGGAGCCTACCAAGTGACCTCAGCACGCTGCCGAGGCACCTCCAGTGGGCAACCCTGATACTGGCTCAGCAGACCACCGATCTTGCCACCGTCACCATCGAAGACGCCGCCGTCTTTGAAGAGTGGCGGCGTCTCGGTGAGGTTGGCGGTCTTGAGGTTCACGCGCTTCAGCAGGTGTTGGTGCCCGACCCGGAGGTACCTCCGCTGCGCCGTCTCGAACGCGCGCTTGCGCTCCTGCTTCCAGCGTACGAGCGGTTGCTTGCGTTGGATCTCACCGAGCGAGGCCCAACGGTGCTCGGCGGGAGCGACCGTGCAGAGCTCAGCTTGCACGCTGAATTGCCACTCGGCTCCGATGATTTCGCGCCGGACGATGAGATGTCGGGCAGCGATGATTCGGGTGACGAGGATCAGCAGGAGGATGCGGAGGGCGAGCAAGCGGGGGCGGCACCAATCACTGCGGATATCTTCGCCTCAGAACACGAGGGCTTCGCGACTACGGTGATCGCTACTCCGATCCCTGACGCCAGCACACTTTTTGATTCCGCGGTGCAGCGCGCCGAAACAGCAGAGAGCGACCGCTCGGAATTAGGCGAATCCGTTGCTACAGGGGCGGGCGCATCGGCGGCGGCTACGATCCTCGCCGAATACCGATCACGAACTGAACAACTTGCGGGCACGATCGATTCGATGCGCGCGCTCTGGTCACGAGTCATTGCTGAACGCGTCGCGCCGCGCAGATCTACGAGTAGGCGTCCGCTGCCAGAAGGCGACGAACTTGCCACCGAAGCTCTCGCCACGATTGTGGCGGACACCCGTGCTGGAGTGCGCGATCCGAACGCTTTTCTCAGTCGAATCGTGAAGCCACGGCTCACTCGAAGCGCGGGAAGTACTGACTATGTGCTGATGATCGACAGGTCGGCCTCGATGAGCGGGCTTGCTGCGGAAGCCGCGGCAGATGCGGCGCTCATCATGATCGAGGCGCTTGCAGCGGCCGAGCGCGACATTGCGCACGCGGAACGGGCGGCTGGTCTCGACCTTGAACTTGATATTCGATCGAGCCTCATCGTGTTTGATGCCGAAGCCGTGGTGATCAAGCCGCTCTCACGCGGGCTCGACGACCAGGTACGGCGGCGCATGCACGGTGCAGTCAGGTCGCCGAGCGGAGCCACGAACGATGCCGCAGCGCTGCGGGCTGCGGGTGAGCAGTTGGGTCTTTCAGGCGCCGGTTCGACCGGTAGCGGTGTCGGCACTGCCTTCAGTGCCGACACCGCTGCTCTGCTACGCCGCCGTATCGCCATCTTGGTAAGTGACGGCGGCTCAAACGATCCCGCCGCGGCGGAGCGGGAACTGCGGCGCCTTCGTGCAGCAGGGGTGGCAGTGCACGGCATCGGGGTGGGCTCCGACGAACTCATAGGGCGATATGCGCCATACGGGCTGAGCCTGGCTGACCCACGGCAACTGCCGGGCGCACTTGAGCGCATCATCGAGCACGAACTCGTATAGCGTGGAAGTATGCCTCGAAACGATGGAGAACGTGTCAGGCTCATGCGCGCGCTTTTCCCCGATATCACCGAGGCGGTCGACGCTGCGTACGCTTCGTTCGCGGGGGAGCCGCAGCAGGCAGGGTTTGATGAGTGGCTCGACCAGCAAGTGGATGAGGTACTGCCGGGGCCCGCCTCTCTCACTATTCAGGACAGCGAAGCAGCTGCCCGCTTTGATGCAGCATTTGTCGCAGCAAAGACTGCTGCAGGTCTGCTGCACGCTACGGTTCCCGAGATCGAAGCCTTTGCCGAGGCAGGTGTTGACCTCGATCGCCTGGCGGCTGCAATGAGCGCGGATGCCACGCTGACACCCGTCCCCGCACCACACGGACTCGGTGCGAACAAGTGGATAGAGGCATTCGATTCGTTAGATTCGCCAAAGCTTGTCATCGCCGAGGATGCCGCCAGGGAATTTGCCTCGCTTGACCTCGCCCCCGCGCCGTCGTCACGCGTCGTGAAGGTTGGCAGGGGAGCCGGGCCAGCCGTGCAGTGGACGCTCCGGCTCATTCCATCGGCACCAGGGCCGTCCCTGCTCGGGCTGAGCTTTGCGCACGGCCCGCACGTGACACTCTCGGAAATGCTGATGCTGCAGCTCATGCGGCACTCTGTGGGTGAACCGCCGCTCGACGCCACGAGCTTCACCTGGCTTGCCGGAAGCCTTGCGCAGGGACGCCTTGCGGCGCGGCACGTCTACGACGCGACAGAGCGGGCCATTCGAATCACCTGCCGTGAGGTTGTGAGCCAGGGCCCACATCTTGGGGCCCGACCGGCCGGTAGGCTGATAGGCAATTTAGGGCCTGTCTAAGCGGCGCTCCAGCTCGTACCAATTCCGAACGCTCCGGCGACAGCGCCAACGCAGGCTCCAAGGAGCACCGCAACCCAGGCGGGTGCACGTAGCGAAAGCAACGTGATTGCCGCAGCGGCGATTCCTAGGCTTAGCGTTCCGGTGATCCCAGTAAGAAACAGGAGGCGGTAGAGGGCGGCGGCGAGGATCCCCACAACCGCGGCGTTTGCTCCCCGAATTGCGGCCCCGGCCCCTGCGAACGAGCGAACGCGATCCCAAAACGGCAATACGCCCAGCAATAGCAGCATGCCCGGCAGAAAGATTGCGACGAGCGCCACGGTCGCGAGTAAAAACCCTCCGTATGGCTCCGCAACCGCTCCGAGGTACGCGGCGAACGAGAACAGTGGGCCGGGCAGCGCCTGAGCAGCCCCGTACCCGGCAAGCATCTGTTCGGGAGTTACTGTCGCCGCGATCGCGGGTTCCGCCTGCAGTAGGGGGAGCCCCACGTGCCCACCCCCAGAACACGAGCGCTCCGGCCCGCGCAAACGCATCAGTAAGTTCCAGAAAGGGAAGTTTAGTAATGGCGGCGAGGATCGGCAGAGCCGCCAGCATCGAGCCCAGTAGGGCAAGGCACACAATCGCTGCCCGCCTGGTTACGGGTGTCTTGACCTGGCGATCCTCGGCAGGAATCGATGGAGTGCTGCGGCACAGAGCAATGCCAGTGATAATGCCGAAGAGGATCGCTGAGACCTGCCCGAGCGAGCCAGGAACGAGCAGTGCGAGCGCGGCGGCAGCGAGACCGATCACGATTCTTGTGAGATCAGGAGTGAGGGTGCGAGCCATACCCCAGACAGCGTGCGCCACGACAGCCACGGCTACTGCCTCGAGCCCTGCGAGCAGCCCCGAGCCTACCGGGCCCGCAAAAAGTGCAGCGCCCGAGGCGAACGCGAGTAGCAGTAGCGCCGAAGGCAGCGTGAACGCCAACCAAGCAGCGAGTGCGCCGCGGTAGCCAGCTCGACCCAGGCCGACAGCGAACCCCACCTGGCTTGACGTCGGGCCGGGAAGGAACTGGCAGAGGGCGATCAACTCAGCGTATTGCCGCTCACTGAGCCAACGGCGCCTGGAGACAAACTCCTCTCGGAAGTAACCGAGATGCGCGATTGGCCCACCAAATGAGGTGAGACCGAGGCGAAGAAACACTCGAAACACCTCGAAGCTGCTGCGGGGGCGATTCTGGGGAGAGGTCACACGGTGGATTGTAACTCTGACGGGCAAACGAACGGTGAACACCGGTGGAGTCATAAGCTAGGAGCATCTATCGCCCGGGTTGAAAGGCTTCGTGTGCCACATCCGTATCTCTCGAATCCTTCCAAGCCACGAGTGTTTGCGCACCGTGGGCTCGTAACTCCCGCTCAGGAGGCGCTGGGAATCGCCGAGAATTCTCGGCGAGCGGTTACCGCGGCTGTGGACGCCGGGGCGCTCTACGTCGAATCGGACTGCCACCTCACCCTCGACGGTGTGGTCGTGCTGTTCCACGACTCAGACCTCAAACGGGTCACCGGCGATCCGAGGGCCGTCGCAGATGTGTTGTACGCCGAGCTCTTCGACCTCATGTCTGAACGAGGCGGGCTGCTCACCTTGCGCGAAGCGCTCGATGAGTTTCCCGAGACTCGTTTCAACATCGACGCAAAATCTGATGCCGTGGCTGAGCCCGCAGGCACCATTATTGGTGAGTACTGCGAGCGAGTACTGCTCGCCAGCTTCTCGGATGCTCACCGATCGATTGCGCTCGCCGCAGCACAGCGGGCCGCGGCAATTCAGGCACACGGAGGACCTCAGCGGCCAGCGACATCACCGGGACGTGCAGCGCTCGTGAGAGTGCTTCTTGCGGCGAATTTTGGAACCAGACGTGCGCAGGAACGCTCGCTAGAGGGCTTTGACGCGCTACAGATTCCTGAAAAGCAGGGCGTGATCCCCATACTTAACCGTCGGCTCATCAGAGCCGCCCATCGCGTCGGAGTCGAGGTGCACATCTGGACAGTGAACGACCCCGTGCGTATGAAGAAACTCGTGGCTCTTGGCGTCGACGGAATTATTACCGACCGCGCCGATTTGGCGTTTGCGGAATTGGGGTAGTTGCCGGGAGCCTACCGTGGCGCGGGCAGGAACTCGGGGGAGTCCCAGACCGCAGGACCCGAGAGAATTGCGCTCTCCAGCTGCACATGAGTGTTGGAATCCAGAGGAATCTCCGCGGTGCACACGAGTAACGAAGCCGTTGGGTACCCGTGGGTGTGATTGTCGCGGATGATCGCGCGGTCATCAGCTACCGACAGCTGGGCAGTTCTTGCCAACAGATCCACCCAGCCCGTGCGCCAATCGCTTCCCAGCGAGGTGAGCTTTGAGAACTCAGGGAGCCATTCCTCAATACGCGCGGAGCGCGGGTCATCGGCGTCATGGTGAGCGATCATGTGCATTCCTGGCGACAGGTCAAGGTGCTGTAGTGTCTCGCCGTCCCAGCTGGTCACAGTAGCAGCGCCTGACCTCACCGACACGAGGTTAAAGCTTGCGGTTTGCGGTGGATCAGGGACACGCGTGCCCGCCACATCATCGAGCACAATGGTGCCGCGAGAAAGCAGGCCCGAGGGAGCAGGCAGATGTGAATGCGTTGACTCGGCGCGATTGAGCAGCACGGACAGTCGATTGTCACGAGTGGCCAACCAAGCCCCACCCGCACGTCTGTCTCGTACACCGACTACCCGGGGAAGTTTTGGCCACCAAGCCCCCGGTGGATCCCACGCCCGCATCGGATCTTCGTCGCGCACGGCAAGTAACCGCACCGCTTCACTTGCCGACTCGGGCACCTGAACGACCACCGTGCACATGCGGCCGAGTCTACCCGTCATGCGTGAGTTGGACTGAGACCGTTGGGGATCATCAGGAAGTCCTGAGTCTGGAGCGGTGAACCCAGAGGTGCGATGATGGGGCCATGAACATCGTTCTCGGGGTCACTGGTGGTATTGCTGCGTATAAGGCCGTGTTGCTTGCCCGGCTCTTTGTTGAAGCCGGGCACGAACTGCACGTGGTTCCGACCGAGAACGCTCTGCGATTTGTCGGGGCACCAACTTGGGAAGCGATCAGTCGAAACCCGGTCACAACAAGCGTGCACGACGATGTGCCCGAAGTTCGCCACGTGGCTCTCGGGCAGCGTGCCGACCTGGTCGTAGTCGCCCCTGCGACCGCCAACACGCTCGCGAAAATGACCGTGGGTATCGCTGAGGATCTGCTGGGCACGACGCTGCTCGCAACCCAGGCTCCCGTGCTCGTGGCACCGGCGATGCACACCGAGATGTGGCAACACCCGTCGACGCAACATAATGTGGCGGTGCTGCGGGGCAGAGGAGTGCACTTCATCGGGCCTGAGAGTGGCCGCCTGACTGGTAACGACACGGGCGCCGGGCGAATGACAGAACCGCAGCAGATCTTTGACCGGGCGATTGAACTGCTCTCGCCAGATGATCTTGCCGGCACACGAGTGCTGGTGACTGCCGGTGGCACACGGGAACCGATCGATCCCGTGCGATTCTTGGGTAACCGTTCCAGCGGTAGGCAGGGTGTAGAGATTGCTGCCGAGGCAGTTGCCCGCGGGGCCGAGGTAACCCTCATTGCGGCCAACATTGAAGGGGCGCTGCTGTCTGGCCTGCAGCATCGCGTGAAGATCGTAAGTGTCGGCTCTGCGGCAGAACTCGAGGTGGTGGTGCGTGCAGAAGCCAGCGAAGCTGAAGTGATCGTGATGGCAGCGGCCGTTGCGGACTATCGAGTGGCAGAAGTGGCGCAGGGGAAGATGCGCAAGGAAGATCGCGAAGAGGATCCGGTCTTGCGGCTCGTGCAGAATCCGGACATCTTGCGCGGGCTTGTCGACCGCCGCACTGATGCTCAGCTGATCATTGGGTTTGCGGCGGAGACTGTCGAGAGCGAGTCGGAGATGCTCGAGCGGGGTCGACGAAAGCTTGCGCGCAAGGGCTGCGACATGTTGGCGGTAAACGCGGTTAGCTGGACGACCGGTTTCGAGTCGGATCGGAACGAGCTGCTTGTGCTCGGTGCGGAGGGACAACTGCTCAGCACAACTAGCGGTACGAAACGGGAGACTGCACGAGCACTGCTTGATGCTGTTGTCGCTGCAAGATCGGCTTAACTCCCCGCTGGGGCGGGGTTTGCCCGAAGTCTCTTCTAGACCTATTAGAGCGAAGGGGCACCAAGGCGCTTCGGGTGACGCATCGCGTCACGCGCTGGAAGTGCGATGGCCGCCCTCGGCCGTTGCCGGTAAATTTCCCCGAAGTTTCGTCTAGACTTATTCGAGCGAAGGGGAGTATTCCGTTTCGCCCGTGTCGTCAATACGCGGGGCTTCGACGCCTCGCCGGTACGGGCGCATCGCAGTGAATCACTGGGATGGGAAGAGACTTTCGGCGATCCTCGCTACCCAACTCTGGGCGGCGACAGAACCGAAAGAAATTGATGACGACCGTTCTCCCGCTCTGGTTCGAAATCGGATCGATGGTGCTACTTGTTACCATCCTGATTGTCGATCTGCTGCTAATTATCAAGCGTCCGCACGTGCCTTCCATGCGAGAGGCGAGTCTCTGGGTTGGCTTCTACGTGCTGTTGGCTCTTGCGTTCGCGGGCGTGCTCTTCTTGATGGGCGACGTGCAGCACGGCAGCGAGTTCTTGGCTGGCTGGCTCACGGAGTACAGCCTCTCGATTGACAATCTCTTTGTGTTTGTGCTGATCCTCGCCAGCTTCAAAGTGCCGAAGGCATACCAGCAGCGTGCACTTATGGTCGGAATTGTGCTCGCCCTTATCTTCCGTGGGCTCTTCATTCTTGCGGGCGCTGCGATCATCGAGCGGTTCATCGCGGTCTTCTTCATTTTTGGGGCATGGTTGATCTGGACCGCATGGCAGCAGATCCGCCATGATGATGGCGCAGACCAGGGTGATAGCTGGGTCATTCGTCAGGTGAAGAAGTTCGTTCCGATCAGCGAGCACTATGACGGTGGCAACATGCGTACCGTCGTCGATGGCAAGCGTATGTGGACGCCGTTCATTCTTGTCTTCATCTCGCTCGGTACGACCGATCTTTTGTTTGCGCTCGACTCGATCCCCGCGATTTTCGGTATTACGCAGAGCCCGTTCATCGTGTTTACCGCGAATGTGTTTGCACTCATGGGTCTGCGCCAGCTCTACTTCTTGCTTGGCGGCCTGCTAGACAAGCTGGAATACCTGAAGTACGGAATTGCCGCGATCCTCGCATTTATCGGCGTCAAGCTGATTCTGCACGCGCTACACGAGAACGAGCTGCCTTTCATTAACGGCGGGCACCCTGTGCCTGTGCCCGAGATCAATACCTGGATGTCGCTCGGCGTCATCGTGCTTTCCATGGCTGTCGCAACTGTTGCGAGCCTGGTCAAGATGCGTAAGGTGGCCGCTGCTAGCGGCGAGAAGATTCACCTAGGAGCGCACGAAGACTAGTCTTCATGCTCTGAATGCTAGAATCGGTGCATGCGTCAGCGGCTCTTGCTTCTTGCTTGCCGCGACGGGATGTAGCTATTCGACCGCTCCCGTCGCGGGGTTTTGGTACGGCCGAAATTACTTGCGCGCGATTGCGCTACGACGAAGCTGAAGGCAAAGAGAAGCACTGAAATGATCGAGCAAAGCTCCAAACCCCGCACATTGGCTGAAAAGCTGTGGGATGCGCACACAGTAGTAAAGGGCGAGGGCGGTGACCCTGACCTGATCTACATCGACCTGCATCTCATTCACGAAGTCACCAGCCCGCAGGCCTTTGACGGCCTTCGGGTGGCCGACCGCCCGCTGCGGCGCGTCGACCTGATGATTGCTACCGAGGATCACAACACCCCGACGCTCAACATCACGAAGCAGATCGAAGACCCCACGAGCCGCTTGCAGATTGATACGCTGCGCGAAAACGTCAAGGAGTTCGGGGTGCGCTCGCACCAGCTCGGCGACAAAGAGCAGGGCATCGTGCACGTGGTTGGCCCGCAGCTGGGTCTGACCATGCCGGGCATCACCGTGGTGTGTGGCGACAGTCACACCTCAACTCACGGCGCGTTTGGCGCACTCGCCTTTGGTATTGGCACGAGCGAGGTCGAGCACGTCATGGCGACTCAGACGCTTCCGCTCAAGCCATTCAAGACGATGGCGATCAACGTCGAAGGCGAGCTGCGCCCGGGCGTGACTGCGAAGGACATCATCCTTGCGGTCATCGCAAAGATTGGCACGGGCGGTGGCCAGGGCTACGTGCTCGAGTACCGCGGTAGTGCTATTCGAAACCTGTCGATGGACGGCCGTATGACCGTCTGCAACATGTCGATCGAAGCCGGTGCTCGTGCTGGCATGATCGCACCTGACGAGACGACATTCGAGTTCGTAAAGGGGCGCGACCACGCGCCGACCGGCGCTGACTGGGATGCCGCGGTCGAGTACTGGAAGACCCTGCCCACCGACGAGGGCGCCACGTTCGATGCAGAAGTCTCTATCGACGCGAGCGAGCTCGAGCCCTTCGTGACCTGGGGTACGAACCCGGGCCAGGGTGTGCTGTTGAGCGACCAGGTGCCGAACCCGGCAGATATCGCTGACCCGAACCTGCGTGCCGCTGCCGAGCGCGCACTCGAGTACATGGATATCGAAGCTGGCACGCCGATGAAGGAAATCGCGGTCGATACGGTCTTCATGGGTTCGTGCACGAACAGCCAGCTCAATGACCTGCGTGCGTTTGCGAGCATCATCAAGGGCAAGAAGAAAGCCGACGGTCTTCGACTCATGGTGGTTCCGGGCTCTGCCCGCGTGCGCCTTGAGGCCGAAAAAGAGGGCATCGACAAGATCGTCGAAGACTTTGGTGGAGAGTGGCGTTTTGCCGGTTGCTCGATGTGTCTGGGCATGAACCCAGATCAGCTCGCACCCGGTGAGCGTTGCGCATCGACCTCGAACCGCAACTTTGAGGGTCGCCAGGGCAAGGGCGGTCGCACACACCTGGTGTCACCACTCGTCGCAGCGGCCACCGCGATTCGCGGCACGCTGTCGAGTCCGTGGGATCTGCAGCACGACGCAGAGCAGGGTATTTCACATGCGCAGATTCCTCTAGAGGAGAACGCGATGCGTTCTCCTGAGAGCTCCGCTGATCCAACAGGCTCAGCCGATCAGAGGGTAGGGGCGTAATCATGGAGAAATTCACCACACTGACTGGTACCGCTGTTCCGCTGAAGCGTTCAAACGTTGACACGGATCAGATCATCCCGGCTGTCTTCTTGAAGCGCGTCACCAAGACAGGTTTTGACGACGCTCTGTTCTACCACTGGCGTCAAGACCCCGAGTTCGTTCTGAACCAGCCGCAGTACGAGGGTGCCGAGATTCTCGTCGCAGGCCCCGACTTCGGTACCGGATCATCGCGTGAACACGCAGTCTGGGCGCTTCGGGACTACGGCTTCAAAGTTGTTATCTCTCCAAAATTTGCCGATATCTTCCGCGGAAACTCTGGCAAGCAGGGGCTGCTCGCCGCCGAGGTAGATGAGGCCGACGTGGAGCAGATTTGGGCTCTTCTTGAGGCCGACCCAAGCACCCCTGTTACCGTGAGCCTGGAGGATCGCACGGTCACTGTCGGCGACTTGACAGTTTCCTTCCAGATCGACGATTACACTCGATGGCGTCTCCTCGAAGGTCTCGACGACATTTCGTTGACGCTGCAAAACGAGCAGGCTATTACTGATTTTGAGGCAAAACGACCCGCGTGGATGCCAACCACCCTGCCGGTGCGGTAGGCGAGAAGAGGCAAATGTGAGTGACCCCGTAGTGCCGAACGAAGGCGAACCTCAGCTTAACGAAGACGGCCTGAAGAGGGATGCGCAGAAAGCCGGCGCTCGTGTCGGACTGACCAGCGATGAGATTCTCATCAACGGTGGGCGACCACTACGTGGTCGCATCGAGGTGCGCGGCGCGAAGAATCTCGCTCCAAAGGCGATGGTGGCCGCGCTACTCGGCACCTCGGCAAGCGTGCTGCGAAACGTGCCAAACGTTTCTGACATTCGCGTCGTCGCGGGGTTGCTCGCACTACACGGTGTGCTCATTACCCGCGGCGAAGAAGCGGGCGAGTGGCGACTTGATCCGTCAAACGTCGATATCGCGCACCACGCAGATATCGATGCGCATGCCGGATCCTCGCGTATCCCGATCCTGTTCTGTGGGCCGCTCTTGCATCGCCTCGGCGAAGCCTTTATTCCAGATCTCGGCGGTTGCCGAATCGGCGACCGCCCGATTGATTTCCACCTTGATGCGCTGCGCAAATTTGGTGCAGTCGTTGAGAAGCTGCCGAGCGGCATCAGCCTGACCGCGCCAAACGGCCTGCACGGGGCAAACATCGAGTTGCCGTACCCGTCTGTTGGCGCGACCGAGCAGGTGCTCCTCACAGCGGTGCTTGCTGAGGGTCAGACCGAGCTTCGGAATGCGGCGATTGAGCCCGAGATTGTTGACCTCATTTGCATCCTGCAGAAGATGGGTGCGATCATCACGGTTGAGCCAAACCGAGTCATTTTCATCGAGGGTGTGAAAGAGCTGCGCGGTTACGATCATCGCGCCCTCTTCGACCGCAATGAGGCCGCAAGCTGGGCCTCCGCAGCGCTCGCGACTGGCGGAGATGTCTTCGTGGGTGGCGCGCAGCAGGAAGAGATGATGACGTTCCTCAACGTCTTCCGCAAGGTCGGAGGCGACTTTCAGGTGCACGATGACGGCATTCGTTTCTGGCATCCTGGCGGTCCGCTCAAGCCGGTAACCATCGAGACCGATGTGCATCCGGGCTTCATGACGGATTGGCAGCAGCCACTCGTAGTCGCGCTGACCCAGGCCGAAGGCATCTCGACCATCCATGAGACCGTGTACGAGAACCGTTTTGGCTTCACCGATGCACTCAACAAGATGGGTGCGAACATTGAGGTATACAAGGACGGTCTTGCTCACGAAGATCGCCGGGTCATGCGCCGCGAGTTCGAGCAGGCCGCGGTCATCACCGGGCCAACGCCCCTGCACGGCGCAGACATCGAGGTCCCTGACCTGCGTGGTGGCTTCAGCTACCTCATCGCGGGCCTCACGGCGACCGGTCAGACGAAGGTTACGAACCTCGGGATCATCTCCCGCGGGTATGAGAACTTCATCGAAAAGCTGCGCCAGCTTGGCGCCGATTTCGTATTCGAAGGGTAACGTGGGGGCATGTCCGAGACGGTAAAGCTGCGCAGCAAGCCTTCGGCTGAGAAGCGGCGCCCGAGTGTCTTCTGGGTGCTCGCGGGCCTTATCTTGCCGATTTGGTCATGTATGGTGCGCTACCGATTCACGCCGGGTTCAAAGCTGCCCGCAAAGGGATCGTTTATTCTCTCGCCGAACCACTACAGCGAGATCGACCCGATTGCCATGGGCGGGGCGATCTGGCATCTCGGACGGCTGCCACGCTTCATGGCCAAGGCCAGCCTGTTCAAGGTACCCGTATTCGGATGGTTGCTGAAGGTTTCAGGGCAGATCCCGGTACAACGCGAGGGCTCGGTGCGCTCCAGTGACGGTAACCCAATGGGAGCCGCAGCTGAACTGATTCGTCGTGAAGCTGCAGTGATCGTGTACCCAGAAGGCACGTTGACTCGTGATCCAGATCTGTGGCCAATGCGCGGCAAGACGGGCGCCGTGAGGCTCGCGCTTGAAACGGGCATCCCACTTATCCCCGCCGCGCACTGGGGCACGCAGAAGCTCATGCCCCGCTACGGCAAAGGGATCCACCCGATTCCTCGGAAGACGATTGAAGTCTCCATTGGCGAACCTCTTGATCTCTCGAAGTTCAAAGATCGTGATATTGACCAGAAGACGGTCAATGAGGTGACCCGCATGCTGATGCTTGAAATCACCCGTTTGCTTGCGGGGCTTCGCGGCGAGACTCCACCGGCCGAGCTGTGGGATCCGTCGAAACACCAACAGACAGAAACGGGCCGCTTTTGAGCGTGGGCACCGGCTCAATCGCGATCCCTGCACCGGGGCAGAATCGCAATCGTGGCCGCAAAGTTGCGATGATTGGGGCCGGTAGCTGGGGTACCACATTCGCGAAGGTGCTTAGCGACGCTGGTTGCGACGTGACAATTCTTGCGAGGCGCCCAGAACAGGCTCAAGAGATCCAGGTTGCGAAGCGCAACTCACAGTACTTACCCGGCATCAACCTGCCAAAGTCGCTCAAAGCGACGAGCGACCCGGCAGTAGCGTTGCTTGGCGCCGAGCTCGTTTTTCTCGCGGTGCCCAGCCAGACGCTTCGTGAGAATCTCATCGCGCTCGAACCCCACCTGCACTCGCGTGCAGTGCTTGTGAGCCTGGTGAAGGGTGTCGAAAAGAGCACCACGATGCGCATGAGCGAAGTGATCGCTGACACGCTTGATCTTGATCCAAGCCGCATCGGTGTGGTGTCTGGGCCGAACATTGCGCTTGAGATTGCTAAGGAACAACCGACGGGTGCGGTTGCGTCGTGCATTGATCTTGAAGTTGCTACGAGGATCGCCACAGCCTGTTCCGCGCCATACTTTCGCAGCTATGTGAACACCGACGTGGTCGGTACCGAGCTTGGGGGAGTGCTGAAGAACCTCATTGCGCTCGCCATCGGCATCGTCGACGGGGTCGGTTACGGTGAAAACACGAAGGCAGCGATCATCACTCGAGGTCTCGCAGAGATGACTGAGTTTGCGGTCGCGTCGGGCGCTGAGCCTGTGACGCTTTCGGGTCTTGCGGGCCTTGGCGACCTCATCGCAACGTGCCAGTCGCCCCTGTCCCGCAACAACACAGCGGGCAGGCTGATCGGCCAGGGTTTCTCGCTTGAAGAGACAAAGCAGCAGATGCAGCAGACTGCCGAGGGCATTAGTTCTGTGCCGTCCGTGCTCGAACTCGCACGTGAGCGGGGCATTCGAATGCCCATCGTCGAGCAGGTACAGATGGTGCTGGACGGCACCATGCGCCCGGAAAATCTTGGCCCGCATCTTGCAACCGAGGATGGAGTGCCGAAACCCGAACTGCGTTTTGCCTCGCAGCAGTCGGGAGGTCTACAAAAACTATGGCAGCGAGTGAGAGGGAAGCGGGCATGAGCTCCGAAGACTACTGGCCTGAGAAGCGTACTGTCGTTCTGCTCTTTGGTGGCAGGTCGAGCGAGCACGGAATCAGCTGTGTCACCGCTGCTGGAGTATTGCGCGCGATCGACCGAAGTCGATTCGACGTGATTCCCGTTGGCATCACCAAGCGCGGTGCGACGGTGCTGCTCAAGGAGAGCGATCTCGCTAATTACCGCCTTGAAGCGGGCGCATTGCCCGAGGTCGTCGAGAACGGCACCCGAGTACTGTGGCCCGCCTCGATCGACACCAAGACGCTCAGCCTCGTATCTGCTGATGGCACAGTCTCTTCCCTCGGGCACGTCGACGTTGTGCTGCCGACTACGCACGGCCCGTTTGGTGAAGACGGCACGATCCAGGGCATGCTCGAGCTCGTTGACCTGCCCTATGTTGGCTCAGGTGTACTCGGCTCAGCTCTCGCGATGGACAAGCACGTCGCCAAGACGGTGCTTGCGGACGCGGGCATCTCCGTTGCGCCGTGGCGCACGCTCACGCGACATGAGTTTGACCGGGATCAAAGTGTGGTCGCTCGCCTGGACGAGGGCCTCACCTACCCCCTCTTCCGTGAAGCCTGCCCGTGCCGGTTCCAGTGTGGGTGTGAGCCGGGTTACTGACGCCTCGGGCATCCCTGAAGCGCTGACCGTCGCTTTTGCGGAAGACTCCGTTGTGTTGATCGAATCCGGCGTGGCCGGCCGCGAGGTCGAGATCGCCGTGCTGCAGGGTCGCGATGGGTCTGCGCCTCGCACTAGCTCGGTACTTGGTGAGATCGTATTCACCGGCCGTGACTTCTATGACTTTGAAGCGAAGTATCTCGGTGCGGCAGGTGTCGAACTGGCGCTCCCGGCCAAGCTAAATTCGAGGCGGAGTTTGTTGCGATTCGCGACGCCGCCGTGCAAGCATTCGAGGCCGCGCAGTGCGCCGGTCTCGCTCGAATCGACTTCTTCCTGACTGCCGAAGGGCCAGTGCTGAATGAGATCAACACGCTGCCAGGGTTTACCCCGATTTCGATGTATCCGCGACTCTGGGAGGAATCG
>JAUCCH010000066.1:0-12153 GCA_034676385.1 Leucobacter sp. | reverse complement strand
TCATCGTGCTGCACCGCATATGGCAGACGAACTGCGATGAACTCGGCCGGGTGGCCGACATCACGCAACCGTTCGACGGCAAGCTGTGCGAGCCTGCCCGCAAGCGAAGAATCTTGCCCACCTGAAATCCCAAGCACGAAGCCTCGAACACCCGGGATGCTTCTGGCATACTCAGCCAAAAACTCGACGCGGCTATCGATCTCAGCCTGGGGGTCAATTTCTGCTTTGGTTCCGAGCGTTTTGATAATCAATCGCTGAGTCTCACGCATGTCATCCAGCCTACTCTTGTCAGGCTTTCGTTACGACTCGTTACACATCGATCAGGCAGCGAGGCCCCAACAGTCCCTTGAGCTCCCCATAAAGATCAGCAGTCACACGCACCGTCATCGGGAGTTCAAACACACGAACTCCGTTGGCCGTGAGCAAGTTCAGCCGAACCTCGCTTGTACCCGGGTGGCGATCGAATACACGCCGCAGCTCCTCCATGAGGTCCGTTGTTGCCCGGTTCTCAGAGATCGTAAGCGGAAGGGTCATGACCTCATCTTGCGTGCCCGCGTCGATCGGTTTGACGCCATACGCATGCATGGACACACCGTCATCGCGGACGTTGATTTTTCCACGAAGTGCAACAATCGTGTCTGGCTGCAAAAGCGCACCAAACTCCTGATATGACTTGCCCATAAACAGGGCCTGCATTTCTCCAGTGAAGTCCTCGATCGTGATCTGTCCGTACAGGTTGCCAGACTTTGCGGTGCGATGCTGCACTCCAGTCAGCAGGCCTGCCACGACCACGGTTTCACCGTCAACCTTGGAGTCCGGGTTGGTCAGGTACTCCACGGTGGTCGAAGATTCCTTTGCAAGAGCGTTCTCAAGCCCCCGGAGTGGGTGATCCGACACGTAAAGTCCGAGCATCTCACGTTCGAAGGAGAGTTTGTCCTTCTTTGTCCATTCAGGCCGATCTGGCACAAATGAAACACTCTCTAGGCTCTCACCAGCATCGACCACAGCGTCTGCGAACAAACTGTCAAAATCAAACCCGACGTCGCCGTTTTCCTCGGCGCGCTTTTCTTTCACGGAGCTCTCCACTGAAGCTTCATGAATCTCAACGAGCGCGCGACGGGTGCCACCAAGGCCATCAAAGGCCCCGGCCTTGATCAGCGACTCAATCGTCCGTTTGTTCAGCACGGTGAGCGGAACCTTCTTCAAAAAGTCGTTAAAACTCTCGAAACTTCCCTTAGATTCACGTGACTCCCGAATTCCAGCAACGACGTGCGTTCCAACGTTTCGCACCGCACCAAGCCCGAATCGAATATCGTTGCCTACCGCTGAGAAATCGGCAAAGGAATGATTCACAGCCGGAGGCAGCACCTTGATGCCCATGCGTCTGCACTCATTCAAATAGATCGCAAGTTTGTCCTTCGAGTCCCCCACACTGGTCAGCAGCGCGGCCATGTACTCGGCCGGATAGTGGGCCTTTAGGTATGCCGTCCAATAGCTCACAAGCCCGTATGCGGCTGAGTGCGCCTTATTGAACGCATAGTCCGAGAACGGCAGCAGAATATCCCACAGCGCCTTGACCGCTGGTGGTGAGAAGCCTCGCTCTTTCATTCCTCCGGCGAAGCCCTCATACTGTTTGTCGAGCTCTTCCTTCTTCTTCTTACCCATCGCACGACGCAAGATATCGGCTTGGCCCAGAGAGAACCCGGCAACCTTCTGTGCGATCGACATCACCTGCTCCTGGTAGATGATGAGACCATAGGTTGTGTCGAGGATCTCGCGCAGCGGCTCCTCAAGCTCCGGGTGAATCGGAGTAATCGGTTGCAGATTATTCTTGCGCAGCGCATAGTTGGTGTGCGAGTCGGCGCCCATGGGGCCAGGTCGATACAGCGCGAGCACAGCTGAAATATCCTCGAAGTTATCCGGCTTCATTAGCCGCAAGAGGCCTCGCATTGGACCACCATCAAGCTGGAACACGCCCAAGGTGTCGCCTCTTGCAAGCAGTTCGTACGAGCCCACGTCATCAAGCTCTAGCGCTTCAAGATCGAGCTCTTCGCTGCGGTTTTGGCGAATATTCTCAAGCGCATCGGAAATGATCGTGAGGTTTCGGAGGCCCAAGAAGTCCATCTTGATGAGCCCGAGGTTTTCGCAGGTCGGGTAATCGAACTGCGTGACGATTTGCCCATCTTGCTCACGCTTCATGATCGGGATGATGTCGAGCAGCGGATCACTAGACATGATCACGCCAGCAGCGTGAACCCCCCACTGCCGTTTCAGGCCCTCAAGGCCGAGCGCAGTTTCATACACCGTCTTTGCTTCGGGGTCCTCATCAAGCACAGCACGGAACTCGGAGGCCTCTTTGTAGCGGGAATGCTTGGGGTCGGTGATACCCGAAAGAGGAATGTCCTTCGCCATCACCGCTGGGGGCATAGCCTTGGTCAGCTTCTCCCCCATACCAAAGGTGGGAACCCGAGCACGCGAGAGGCGTCCTTAAGGGCCTGCTTCGACTTAATGGTGCCGTAGGTCACAATCTGCGCTACGCGCTCATCGCCGTACTTCTCAGTCACGTACCTGATGACTTCAGAACGGCGGCGATCATCGAAGTCGACGTCGAAGTCGGGCATCGAGACACGATCTGGGTTCAGGAACCGCTCGAAGATAAGTCCGTGTTGCAGTGGGTCGAGGTCGGTAATGCGCATCGCGTATGCAGCCATTGAGCCTGCGCCAGACCCTCGTCCTGGACCTACACGAATGCCGTTGTTCTTTGACCAGTTAATAAAGTCGGCGACAACCAGGAAGTATCCGGGGAAGCCCATCTGCACAATAACGCCGATCTCGTACTCGGCTTGCTTTCGCACGGAATCGGGAATGCCCTGTGGGTAGCGAAAGCGTGCAGTCCCCGCTCTACCTCTTTCACGAACCAGCTCTCTTCGCTCTCCCCTTCAGGTACGGGGAAGCGCGGCATGTAGTTCGCCGAGGTGTTGAAGGAGACATCACAGCGCTCTGCAATGCAGCAGCGTGTTGTTACAGGCCTCAGGTAGCTCGCGAAAGAGGTGCCGCATTTCGGCCGCACTCTTCAGGTAGTAGCCATCGCCGTCAAACTTAAATCGATTCGGGTCATCGAGCCGAGACCCTGACTGCACGCAAAGCAGCGCTTCGTGCGCCTTTGCGTCGTGCTGGTGCGTGTAGTGCAAGTCATTTGTGGCGACGAGCGGGATACTCAGATCTTTCGCGATCGCGAGCAAGTCCTTCTGAACGCGACGCTCGATGTCGAGGCCGTGATCCATAATCTCGCAAAAGTAGTTCTCTTTGCCGAAGATGCTCTGGAACTCTGCAGCAGCCTCGCGCGCTTCCTTATACTGACCAAGGCGAAGTCGGGTGTGCACCTCACTCGATGGGCAGCCAGTCGTGGCGATGATGCCCTTCGAGTACCGCTGCAGCAGCTCGCGATCCATGCGCGGCTTGAAGTAGTAGCCTTCGATGCTCAAGAGCAACGACAGTCGGGAAGAGATTGTGCATGCCATCGGTGTTCTCCGAGGGCATCGTCATGTGGGTATAGGCCCCACCGCCAGACACATCGTCCCGGCCTCCATCACCCCATCGAACTCGGGTACGGTCGCCTCGGAAGGTGCCAGGTGTCAGGTAAGCCTCAATACCGATGATGGGGTTGAGGCCGCGATCCTTCGCCTGGCTCCAGAAATCGAATGCACCAAAGGTGTTTCCGTGGTCTGTCATTGCGACCGCGGGCATGCCTTGGTCGCGCACTGCGTCCATCAGCTGGCCGACCCGCGCTGCACCATCAAGCATGGAATACTCGCTGTGCACGTGCAGGTGGACGAACCCGTCCTGATTAGACACTTGAGGCCCCTCTCAGCAAGCTCAACTCAACCATTCAAGGGTACCGTGTGGCAGGTGATCCAGTATTCTCGGCATGGCGTTAGGGTCGCTTCGGCTAGCTGCGAAGCACGTCAAGCGCGTGCTGCAGATCAGCAGCGTATGTCGAGGTGAACTCAATCGGCTTACCGGTTCCCGGGTGCACGAAACCCAACTTCATAGCGTGCAACCACTGCCGTTCCAGCCCCAGACGCTCACTCAGGGTCGGGTCTGCACCATACATAGAGTCTCCGGCGCAGGGATGTCGCTGCGCGGCCATATGCACACGAATCTGGTGCGTGCGGCCGGTCTCTAGCTCAACCTCAAGTAACGACGCATGAGGGAATGCTTCGATGGTGCGGTAGTGGGTGATCGAGTGCTTGCCATCGTTTGTGACGGCGAACTTCCACTCGCTCCCTGGGTGTCGACCTATTGGTCCATCGATCGTGCCGGAAAGCGGATCAGGATAGCCCTGCACTACCGTGTGATAAATCTTGCGCACCTCTCGGCGCTTAAAGGCCCACTTTAGCGCGCTGTATGCCGATTCGCTCTTTGCCACTGCCATCAGCCCGCTCGTGCCCACGTCAAGACGGTGCACGATGCCCTGTCGCTCGGGTGGCCCAGAAGTTGCGATCCGGTAACCCGCACCTGCGAGTGCCCCTAGCACGGTCGGGCCGTCCCAACCGAGGGAGGGGTGAGCTGCAACCCCAGCAGGCTTGTCTATTACGACAAAATCATCGTCCTCATAGACGATTCCTAGTTCGGGCATCTCGATGGGAACGACCTGTGGCCCAGCCTTCGGGGTCCAGCTCACCTCAAGCCAACCGTCTGCGTGTAGTCGATCAGACTTGCCAAGCTCTTGACCGTCCAAAGTGACTCCACCACCCTGGATGACCTCTGCCGCAAAGCTGCGAGAGAATCCAAGCAGCGCTGCCAGGGCGGCGTCGACGCGCTTCCCCAACGAGGCCATCAGGGACCGGAAGAGAGCGATGCTCCATCAGTGAGTCTCCTCTGAAGAGCCCTCAGGCTCTTCCGGGCTGGTGGCTCGCGCTTTCGCTGCTTTGCCGCTCACCCGCGGTGAGCCGTCAATTGGCAGCCCAAGCATTGTAATCAGCACAAAGAGGCACATCGCCGAAACGATTCCGATATCGGCAATGTTGTAAATTGCAGGGCTCAGTGGCCACGGGAACATCCACGGTGTCGAAGATGAAGTCAATGACATGACCCACAGGAAACCCAGGGTCGCGCGTCAGCCGGTCGGTGAGGTTTCCCAGCACGCCACCGAGCAACAGCGCAAAGAACACTGCCCATGTTCGTGATCCGAGGTGCCTTACCTGCCAAATGATCGCACCAACCACGACGACCGCGAGCAGCGTAAATACCCAGGTAGCTCCGCTTGCCATGGAAAATGCCGCGCCCGGATTGCGCACAAAGTGCCACTGCAAAAACTCGCCGAGCACCGGCACCGAGCGCCCTTCGGGCAAGTTCGCAACTACCCAGTTCTTAGAGAGCTGGTCACACGCGTACACCACAATGGCCAAGCCAAGAAGTGCAAGGGCCGTAGCCCTATGCCGGGGTTGCCCCTTTTCGGTCGTTCGCTCCGAAGAGTGTTGTTCTTGCACGCTCCGGGTTAGTTAATACCCGACGGCGCGCCGTCGGGCTCAGGAGAACCGTCGAGGTTCCGCAGCTGTGACTGGATGTACGAACGAAGGGTCGAACGGTACTCGCCCTCAAAATCGCGGAGTTCCTTGATCACGTCGCGCAAGTCGTCGCTTTCGCCTTCAAGCTTGCGAAGCACTTCAGCACGCTGGGTCTCTGCATCAGAGACAAGCTGCTCAGCCTTCGTCTCGGCAGCATTGATGAGCTGATCCCGAGTAGTTTCACCCTCGTGAACGTGCTTATCGTGCAATTCGAGTGCGAGCTGGAGCATTGCACTTGATTTCACCGCGTCCGCATCGTGTGAAATCGGAGCAGCCTGTACAGGTGCGGCAGCTGGCTTAGGAGCGTCTACCACGATGGTGCGCTCTGAAGCGGGAGTGTTGTCGCCGGTCTCTGCGGCAGATGCCTTCAACGACTCGATCTCGGCATTCGCCGCTTCGAGCTGTTCGCGAAGAATACCTTCTTGTTGCTCACGCTCCTTCAGCTCTTCAACAATTGTGTCGAGGAACTCGTCGACCTGGTCCAGGTCATATCCGTCTCGGAACTTCGTGATCGTGAACTTCTGGTTCAAGACGTCTTCGGGGGTCAGTGCCATCGTAAAGTCTCTTTCGCTTGGATGACCGTTTTCACGGTCGTCTAGTAACGCTAGCAAATAATCATATGCCGGTCACACTGGAATCAGGATCAAAAGGATCCAGCAGCAGAAAAGTGTCACCATCCACCCGAGGTCAAGTGATATCTGACCGAGGCGAATTGGCGGCAAAATGCGCCGAAACATCCTGATTGGGGGGTCCGTGACCGTGAAAACCAATTCGAACAGCATGAGCAACACGCCACGAGGCCTAAACCTCGGGTTAAATACGAGCACCCACTCAAGAATGAATCTCGCCCACAGCACATAGATGTAAATCTGAATCACCAGCCGCAATGCGACAAGGATGATGAAAAGAAAAGTAGCCACCTACGCGGTAGCGCTCACGAAGAACGAGCCGCTGTCGCCCTGCTTGGGTTCTTCACCGTTGCTGGTAGCAATGTGTTCAGGCGAAAGCAGAAATACTTTGCTTGTCACACGCTCAATGCGGCCGGAGAGTCCCATCGTGAGACCACTCGCAAAATCAATGAGTCGGCGTGCTTCAGCCTCATTCATCCGTGACAGATTAAGAATGACTGGTACGCCCTCACGGAATGCCTCGGCTACCGTAGCTGCGTCGCGGTACTCGGTGGGGTGCACAGTGAGGATCTCATTCATTGCCTGAGGAGCGACCTGACGAACCGGCGCTACCTTGCGCAGAGGTGTCACCTGAGCCCTCTGCACCGGGGCTTTGCAGCGGGTGCCACGGCTGAAGAATCGCTTTCAGGACGCACCGACTGGGTTGGCGCATCTTGTTCGTCGAGATCTTCCTCAGCGAGCCCCAGGAACACCATGGTCTTCTTTAGTGGATTACCCATGTTTTCTTCTCCTCAGTTCGAGCATGAATGTTACGTTTCGTTCTATGCTTTCGAGACTAACCGGCTGAACGGGCCGATTTCCGGTGATTGCGCTGCCGATCCGAAGGTGTGTCGCGCCCGCTGCAACTGCTTCTACGTAGTCATGCGTCATACCCGCCGAGATCTCAGTGGCTTCTGGGAGCAAGAACGCGCGCAGACCGCTCGGAGAAGCCGCCTAGTCGAGCAAACGCACTTGCAGCTGCTTCCTCTTCCTCTGAAGTGGCGCTACGGCCATCAGCCCACGAAGTCGCAAAGTTGGAGTTTCGAGTACCCGCTCAGCAATCTTCAGGAACTCCGAAGGCGCGGCACCTCCGCGACCCGGATCCTCCGTGAGGTTGACCTGCACGAAGGCTTCAACGGGCTTCGATACCTCCGCAGTGCTCAGCGCATCGACGAGCCGCTCGCGGTCAATCGAGTGGATCGCATGGGCATACTGCGCCGCCTGACGCGCCTTCTTCGTCTGAAGCTGGCCAATATAGTGCCACCTCACGTCGAGGTCAGAGAGTTCAGAGCTCTTGAGCTGCGCTTCTTGATGACGGTTCTCCCCCACGTCATGCACACCGAGCTCTACAAGCTCGCGTACAAGACTTGCGGGGTGGAACTTCGTCACCACGATCAAAGTAAGTTCAGACGCGTCTCGTCCCGCGGCAGAAGCCGCGTCGGAGATGCCGGCCTGAATTGCTTCCAATCGGTCGGCAAGTGAACCAGATGAAGTTGACACCAATTTTGCGCCTGTCTCCCCTATTTCAAGAAGTCGGGGATGTCGAGGTCAAGGTCCTCACCATCGAACGCCGGATCAATGAGCTGTTCTTCGACGGGTGGGCTCACAATGACCTCACCAAACTCTGCAGCGTTCTCATCTGTTCCCGCAGATTGAGCCCGAACTCGCGAAGCTGCAGCAGGAAGGTCATCAATCGTTTCTACTCGGCTCGCAAAGCGGCCGCGCTCAGGGGCGCGACCAGTGTTTGCGTCGAGCTGCTCAGGATCGAATCCCGCAGCGATCACCGTCACGCGAACTTCGTCGCCGAGAGTGTCGTCAATGACGGTACCAAAAATGATGTTCGCTTCTGGATGGACAACATCGTGAACGAGCTGCGACGCTTCGGTGATCTCACTGAGCGCAAGGTTCGATGATCCCTGAATCGACAGCAGCACACCATGGGCGCCCTCGATTGAAGCTTCCAGCAGCGGCGACGCGACCGCAAGCTCTGCTGCCTTGATCGCACGATCTGCGCCCCGCGCAGATCCGATGCCCATAAGCGCTGAACCAGCGCCCTGCATCACTGACTTCACGTCGGCGAAGTCGACATTAATCAGACCCGGTGTGGTAATCAGGTCCGTGATGCCTTGCACACCAGCGAGGAGCACCTGGTCGGCTGCGGCGAATGCCTCGATCATGCTGATGCCAGGCTCGCTGATCTCCAATAGACGATCATTCGGTACGACAATCAGCGTATCGACGGACTCACGGAGAGTATGGATACCAGCATCTGCCTGTGCGGCACGACGCTTACCCTCGAAACCAAATGGTCGGGTAACCACACCGATGGTCAGAGCGCCCACGGAGCGAGCAATGCGCGCCACCACGGGAGCTGCCCCGGTACCAGTGCCGCCACCCTCACCAGCGGTCACAAACACCATGTCAGCGCCGGTGAGCACCTCTTCGATTTCTTCGGCGTGGTCTTCTGCTGCTCGACGCCCAACCTCGGGATCAGCGCCAGCGCCGAGCCCGCGAGTAATCTCGCGCCCCACATCGAGCTTGACATCAGCGTCGCTCAGCAAGAGCGCCTGCGCATCAGTGTTGACGGCAATGAATTCGACGCCGCGCAGGCCGAGCTCGATCATGCGGTTAACCGCATTCACGCCACCTCCGCCGACGCCGACGACCTTGATGACCGCGAGGTAATTCTGGTTCGACACGGGGGATCCTCCCTGAACTTTAAACCTTTACCTGAAGGTGAAAGTTAGTATTGGCGTATACGTTTGACGGTCTTTACGCTACGGCGTCTGGGAATCCACGGACCGAAGACACGCCGCCAAATCTGCAAACCCTCTCAGTTATTTAAATACGGGGGCATCCGGTGCGGAAACGTCGATGAGTTCGGGAGCGCCAACCGAAGCCAGCATCGATCGGAGCACCACCGACTTCCGCTGCGTTTCCTTCGACTCGCCCCACAGCACTTGCGTTCCATTCGAGAGCTCGAAACTCACGTCTTGCGCATTGCTCGCTTGCACACCCACTAGCAAGGCTCGAAGATCCTCGGGCATATCACGAACGATGTTCGAGGCGGCAAGGAATGCCGGCGAAGCGGTATCTGTGAGTTCTGGACTCCCAACGGGCACCCCGCCAGGCCTTTCTGCAACACGCCCAAGAAGCACCCCGGCCGGGTCAAATAGATCAAACTCGCCGTCACGATCGAGCGCAATCACTGCCGACCGCTCCTCGATACGCACGATCAGCGTGTGCGGCGGGATTCGCTCAATTGAGTAGCGCTGCACGAGCGGAAAAGGCTCTAACGCCCGGTGCACATCCTGGTCGCTCACTAACGCGAGTGGCACACCTTCGAATCGAGAAAGCGCCGTCTGTAGCTCTTCGACATTTACCGCCTGCGCACCTTGAACCTGAATTTCTCTCACCGCCATGATTGGGGTGAGCACACCCACAATGACGAATAGAGCAAGACCAAGCACCGTGCACCCAGCCACAAACCACCGACGACGACGAGCACGCAGGTGCTCGGTAAACCTCCGCTGCTCTCGTTTTTCTCGGCGGCGGCGAGCACGACCAGCGTCCTTCAACCGCTCTTGAGCCTGCCGCACGCCGTCAGGCTCAGCTTCAACCCTGTCAACCTCGTTTGCGACAAGACCTGAGATCGGAATAACAGCAGCCGTGCCCACTGTTTCAAGAGTTACGGGCTCGGCACCACTCAGTTCAGCAGCGCTCCGCTCAGTTGCGACGGGCTCAGCAGCTATAGGTTCCACCGCTACCGCCGCATAACCCGATTCCGCAATCAGGTGCCCCGAAACCGGTTCCTGCGTGGTCTTCTGCGTCCGCTTCAGCTTCCACTTCGATTCCGGCTTGGGCTTCGGCTCCGAAGCCTTCTCCGGGTTAGGGCTCTGAGCCTGCTTTGGCAGAAAAGACTGGCCCTGTTCCTGCGCGGAATCGTGAATTTGCTCCCGCGGCGGGACTGAACCGTCAAAGCCGCCGGGGCGCCTCATTGCCGCTCGAAGCGTCCGCGCAGGGCATCAACCACCTGAGGAATAATCCGGTACACCGTTCCACAGCTCATGGTGATCATCACGTCACCAGGCCGGGCAATCTCCGCAAGGTAGTCGGCTGCTCGTTGCCAGTCGTCGACATAGGCCACTCGGGAAGAATCTGCGAAATCGTTAGAGACGAGCTCGCCAGTCACCCCTGCGACCGGATCCTCACGAGCACCATCGACCTCGAGCACGACCGTGTAATCTGCGCCCTGCTCAAGCGCCTCGGCGAACTCCCGGTGGAACATGCTCGTGCGACTGTACAGGTGCGGCTGATGCACGGCAATGAGCCGACCCTCGCCAACCACCGCACGCGCGGATTCAAGCAGCGCAGCTACCTCAGTCGGATGATGGGCGTAGTCATCGTAGACACGCACACCGCCAACTTCAGCATGAAACTCAAAGCGACGCTTTGTTCCGCCGAATGCAGAGATGGCATCGAGCGCGGACTGAGCCTCGTATCCAAGCCCTACCATCACGGCGAACGCACCCACCGCATTCACCGCATTGTGCCTGCCGTAGACCGAGAGCTTTGATTCGTACCGCGCTCCCCCAACCTCGACCACGAACTTGACTGGGCCCGAGTCGTCGATAGACACGATGCGCACGTCGGAGCCCTCACGCTCACCAAACATCAAGATCTTTGGGGGCTGGCGATCCTCGGATTGAAGTGTTTCAAGCACCTCCCTGGTGCCAGCGTCATCCGCTGAGATCACAAGAAGCTCTCGCGCTGCGACCGCAAAATCGACAAACGCTTGCATGAAGGCTTCACGTGAACCATAAAAGTCAAGGTGCTCGGGATCCACATTTGTGATCAGCGCGACTGAGGTGTCGTACAGCAGAAACGACTTGTCGCTCTCGTCGGCTTCGATCACGAAAAGGTCGTCGCTACCCGAAGCGGCGCTGACGCCAAGCGACTCGATCACACCACCATTCACAAACGAGAGGTCACTTCCAGCTCCGAGCAGCCCTGTCACCAGCATGCCGGTCGAGGTCGTCTTCCCGTGCGCACCGGCGACCGAAACAACCCGCTTGCCGCGTGCGAGCCAAGCTAGTGCGTGCGATCGATGCAACACGGGCAACCCATGTGCAAGCGCGTACTGGTACTCGGGGTTATCTTGCCAGAGCGCCCCGGTAACCACGAGCGAGTCGGCATCACCTACATTCGCCGCGTCGTGACCGATCGAGACGGGAATTCCCAATTGCTCCATTGCCGCTGTAGTGTAGCTTGAGCTGCGGTCGCTCCCACTCACACGAACACCGGCCTCGTGCATCATTCGGGCGATTCCGCTCATACCGGAGCCACCGATGCCAACGAAGTGTACTTTTCCAAGTTCTTCGGGAATTTCCATCTCAAGATCTGGGTAGATCATCGCTTCTCCTTCGGCTTCGCACTGGGCTGCGTATCGAGTGCGGCCCGCGCAAGATCGTACAACTGTTCCGTGCCGTCTAGTGTTCCCGCAGATGCCGCGCGTTCTGACATGGTGGCGAGTTTCGGCGCATCATCGAGCAACGGTATGAGTGTGTCGCGCACCCATTCGGCGGTCAACTCTTCATCTTCGACGAGGATCGCGCCCCCTGCACCCACCACACCAGCGGCGTTGAACCGCTGCTCACCATTCCCAGACGAGTACGGTCCGAGGACTGCGGGCACGCCAAGCCCTGCGAGCTCGGACACGGTGGTTGAACCTGCTCGAGACACCACAAGGTCACAGGCGGCGAAGGCAAGATCCATCCGGTCGCAATAGGGAATCACGTGGTACCCAGATACACCAGGGTCTTCGAGTTCAGTGAGTCCACCCCAGACGTGTAGAACCTGGGCACCAGACCCAACAATTTCTGCGGCCGAGCCACTGATTCCTTGGTTAAGGGCAC
>JAUCCH010000065.1:0-17773 GCA_034676385.1 Leucobacter sp. | reverse complement strand
CATTGACGCCTGCGGGGAGCGTTTCGATGAGCACCGTGGCGCGGATCGTGCCGCGCCCGATTCCAAGATATTCCTCGGTGAAAGTGAAGACGTCATCCCAAAGCTTTGCCTCTTCGCTCGATTCGAGCTTGGCAATGTAGAAGTAAGGGCCGCTACCGGTTTCAATCAGGTGCTTCGCGTTGTGGAACGCATAGAGGCCGAAATCGACGAGGCTACCCGAGGCAGCGCCGGACTGCCCATGGGCGTCGGTGTAGCGGATGTGCTTTTCAACCAGGTGCCAGCCTCGCGGGCGCATCACAATTGTCGGGGTTCGCTCCGCGGTCACCTCATAGGTCTTCCCTTCGGGGCTCGTGTAGCTGAGCTGTCCACGGATTGCATCAAACAGTGAAAGCTGCCCGCCGATGACATTCTCCAGGTTGGGCTGGTTGCGTCTTCCTGGTCAGCGAGCCATACACGTGCGCCGGAGTTTAGGGCATTGATGGTCATCCTTGGGTCGGTAGGACCAGTGATCTCCACCCGACGGTCTACCAGGCCGGGGCCCGGGCCAGCTACCTGCCAGGTTGTGTCCTCGCGAATTGACAGAGTGTCTTCACGGAACTTCGGATCTCTGCCGTTGCCGATCTCGTAGCGGCGGCGTTGCCGGTCTGCGAGGCGTTCATGCCGCTGGGCGGCGAAACGGCGGTGTAACCATCGAGAAACTCGATGGCCGCAGGGGTGAGAATTTCCTCTGATCGAGACATGGGCCTGCCCAGTACTTCAATGCCGGTGTCGGTGAGCGTTGCAGACATGAGTTGACCTGACTTTCTTTTCTAGAAGACGTTCCACCTACAGTGGGGGAGTATCTGGATGTGTTTCTATCTTGAGCCACATGATGGGGCTTGCCTGGTGAATTTTGCGGTGAAATTCCCGAGTATTTTCTGCTTTTTGAAATTCTCTTTATCTGCGAAGATGGAAGCATGGTTCCATTTGATACATCTGCCCGGCGCCGACAGCGTCTTTGCCTACGATCGTTTCGGTCGAGGGTGATATTGCCGACGCACTGACGCTCGGGCGTCGGGTGCGCGAGCGGCGTACTCAACTCGGCATGAAGCTTGAGCAGCTTGCTGCGGCAATCGATCGAAGCCCCTTCGCAGATTTCTGCTATCGAGAACGGGAAGCGGGAGCCCAGCCTTCCCGTGCTGCGGGCTCTCGCTAGTGCGCTGAGCTGTACGATTGACGAGTTGCTGATGGATGAAGCGCCCAGCGAACGAGCGGCACTAGAGATTTCGGTCGAGCGTGCCCAGCGTGGTGCTGTGTTTACGGCACTTGGGATCCAGCCAATTCGAGTATCAAAGGCTACCCCTGACGAGACGCTGAAAGCGGTTCTTGGCCTACATCAGGAGGTCGAACGACTCCATAAAGAGCGAGCGGCAACCCCTGAAGAAGCTCGACGGGCCAATACTGAGTTGCGCTCAGAAATGCGAGTGCGGGGCAACTACTACGAAGAGCTTGAGCGAGAGGCTCAGCAGCTGCTTTCTACTGTCGGCTATGCGGGTGGACCTGTCTCGCAGCAGTCAATCTCGAATATATCCGAGAAGCTTGGGTTCACGCTGCATTATGTGGGAGACCTTCCTCATTCAACGCGCTCGGTAATCGATCGAAGGAACAACCGTATTTTCTTGGATCGAATCTGCCCTCCAGAGATGCGCGTGCCCCGATCCTGCGCGCACTTGCGAGTATCGTGTGCAGGCACGAGGAGCCGCGCAGTTATGGTGAGTTTCTTCGTCAGCGGGTTGAAGCGAACTATCTTGCTGGTGCGGTGCTGCTACCGGAACAGGCAACGGTCAATTATCTGGGCGAAGCGAAAAAGCAGCG
The DNA here is from genome assembly GCA_034676385.1 of Leucobacter sp. Classification (GTDB taxonomy): domain Bacteria; phylum Actinomycetota; class Actinomycetes; order Actinomycetales; family Microbacteriaceae; genus Leucobacter. The sequence continues at coordinate 15,919 of JAUCCH010000065.1, read as the reverse complement.
CCAGATTTCAATGGAGGATCTGCGCGACGCCTTTGGTGTTTCCTACGAGATGGCAGCTCACCGATTTACCAACCTCGCCACCACTCACCTGGACCTCGATGTGCACTTCATGAAAGTTCACGAGTCGGGCACCCTGGTCAAAGCGTATGAGAATGATGGAGTGAGATTTCCCTCTGACGCGCTTGGGAACCTTGAAGGTGCCATGGTGTGTCGAAATTGGACAGCTAGCACCGTGTTCAGTCAGCCTGACCGGTTCAATCCTTGGTACCAGTACACCGATATGGCTGAAGGCGGTACATATTGGTGTACGTCTCGGCTCGAGACTGCGAAAGAAGGACAGTACTCCGTGAGCGTGGGTGTTCCGTTCAGTGGGGTGCGGTGGTTCCGCGGCCGCGAAACCCCTCATCGGTCGAAGTCGTTCTGCCCGGACGAGCGCTGTTGTCAACCGGCTCCGGATGAGATGACGCGGGAGTGGGAAGACTCCTCTTGGCCTGAGGCTGCAACACCCACGAGCCTGCTCGCGGCACTGCCGACAGGAACCTTTCCGGGAGTTGACTCACATGAGGTGTATGCGTTCCTGGAGGGCTACGAGCGAGGCTAGTTTTTGTTTATAACACCTGTGTAGTCGAATCGCTGTGCGGCGCGCCGGTTCTGGGATGCGCCGCCGCTCTCGCTGCGATAACGTAGAGAGACCCGCAGCTGAAAAATCTGGCGCTGCTTGAGACCCGGTGAGGAGCCGCACGTGACTGCTGAAGAACACGGCCACAGGGTTGGCGAAACGGAAGTACGCGCAACTGAGCAGTTTCGCGACGATCTCAATTCGATCATCCGTGCTCATGCAACGGATCTCTCGATTGACGAGCAAGAGGCGCTGAACGCACTCCCGTCTGGTGCCGCACTTCTGGTCGTGAGGCGCGGTCCGGACTTTGGTGCACGCTTTTTGCTCGACCAGGATTCCACAATCGCGGGGCGTCACCCCGAGGTTGATATATTTCTTGATGATGTGACTGTTTCAAGGCGGCACGCTGAATTTGGTCGATCCGGTACTCGATTCTCGGTTAAAGACTTGGGGTCTCTGAACGGAACATACTGTGCTGGAACGCGCATTGACTCTTCAGTTGAGCTTGATGACGGCGTCGAGGTGCAGGTTGGAAAGTTTAAGTTCACTTTCTTTGCATCGCGGTTTGATATCCCGGGGCAGCACTAGGTGGTGGCGCGGGCGGCTAGCATTGGGCGCGACTCGGGTCTGTTCAGTATTGGGCAGGTGCTCGAACGGCTTGAGGGGGAGTTTGCAGACCTGACTCCGTCGAAGCTGAGGTTTCTTGAGGAGCAGGGGCTCGTTTCCCCACAGCGTACGAAGTCTGGCTACCGAAAGTTCACGCAGCAGCATGTTGAGCGTTTGCGTCTCATCTTGACGCTTCAGCGAGAACACTACTTGCCTCTTAAGGTGATTGCCGAAGTCCTTGACGAAATAGATGCGGGCAGAGACCCGCTCATTCCGGGCGCCTCGAATCGAAACGCTTCTAGCATTTTGGTGCCGCAGCGACTTCTGAGTCGAGAAGAACTGCAACGGCTCACCGGAGCGAATTCTAGATTCGTTGGCGAGGCGATTGCGGCAGGGCTATTGCCAGCTGCCGAAGTATTTCCCCATGAGGTTGTCGCCGAGCTGACGGCGCTGTTGAAGCTAGCTGACCTTGGGCTCACCCTTAGGCATCTGCGCAACATGCGCACTGCTGCGGAGCGTGATGCTGAGCTGATCACGCAGGCAGTAGAGGCTCGTGGTATTCGAGGGGGCTCGCCGAGCGCCGTAGAGGGTGCGCTAGAGATCGGTGAGATGCTTGAGGTAGCGCGCAGAGGCGTGCTGCGTCGACGACTCAGCCGCTAAACGGCACCCTTTGGGTGCGCGCGACACACCTAAAGTTATAGTTGAAGGTTAATTGCTTCGGGGTGCTTCGAGCGCTAACGTTAAGTGAGCATCACACAGGCAAGAGAGAGGATCGCGATGGACGGTTTCGCGCAAACACCCACCATCGTTTCCTCTCCGCAAATCCTGTTCGACGATGGCCTGCCTCAGCTCGATCGAGATGGCGGTTTCAAGGGTGCGGTCGCAGCTAAGGCTGCTGGAATTACCTATCGTCAGCTCGATTACTGGGCTCGTACCGGTCTGGTAGAACCGACGGTGCAGGAAGCAAGCGGTTCTGGATCCCAGCGACTGTATGGCTTTCGCGACATTCTCGTCTTGAAGCTCGTAAAGCGCCTGCTCGACACCGGTATTTCGCTGCAGCAGATTCGAACGGCAGTAGCGCAGCTTCGTGAGTCAGGCGTGCACGATCTTGCCGAGACTACGCTCATGAGCGACGGGGCGAGTGTGTACCTTTGCACATCGAACGATGAGGTCATTGACCTCGTAAGCCGCGGCCAGGGCGTATTCGGCATCGCAGTCGGCAAAGTGCTCCGCGAGGTCGAGACTTCGCTGGTCGATCTTAAAGAACGACGCGATGCCGATGATCAGTTAGATGAACTGTCGGCAAGACGGCAAGCGCGCAAGATCTCCTAGTAGAGCTGGCCCAGTTTCCGCGTAACTTATCGCGGGGTGGTGAGTATGCCTGTGTGCTGCATCAGTTCGGGAGCCCCTGAAGCAAGCATTGGCTCAGTCGGCCAATGGACTTACACACCGTGACTTGTTTTCGGCATATGCCGGCTGGGGAAGCCTAGTCTTTCGCGTTGTCTGCGGGGTCGGTGACTGCCGTATCTTCCCCGACAGGTTCATGATCGGACGCTACCGCTGTTGCCGTCGGGCGTGATGATCCAGCGGTCTGCGCCGTACTGATACCCGCGGATCGGGTGACCTGGTCGAGCACCTCATCAAAATAACCAGCCATTTCCTGAGCGGTTTCACCTGGCCAAAGATGCACAGGCTTCGCCGCGCCCTGAGCTTGTTGCAGCGAGGTGCGCTCAGGTAGCTGCGGGGAAAGCACGAGAGGGCCGAACAGCTCTTTCAGCTCATTGATACGGAATTGATGTTCCATTGACTGCGGGCGGGTGCGGTTCACCAGGATACCGACTGGTTCGAGGCGAGGGCTCACCCCTCGACGCACTTCTTCGATGGCGCGCAGAGCGCGGTCAGCAGCCGAAACTGCAAACAGGCCTGGCTCTGTAACCACGAGTACTTGGTCGCTTGCGGCCCAGGCCGTGCGAGTGAGAGCGTTCAGCGATGGTGCACAGTCAATGATTACCAGATCGTAATCGCTTTCCACGACCGTGAGTGCCTCTTCGAGCTTCCAGATCTCACGAATTGACGGGTGCGGACCATCAAAATTGATCGCGGACGGGCTGCCGATAAGCAGGTCAATTGAACCTTCGTAGTGCTGGTTCCATCCACTCGGTGCGATAGCTGAGCGTACGGACTTTGGTTTCTCAAGCACATCCGCCACATTTGCAAACCCTTCTGGGTTCACATCCATGCCTGTAGATACATCTGACTGCGGATCCAGGTCGACAACTAGTGTACGAAGGCCGCGCGAAAACGCGGCGGAAGCAAGGCCTAGGGCCACAGTTGTCTTTCCGACGCCGCCTTTAAGGGAGCTCACACTAAGAACATGCACTCCTCTAGTTTACGGGGGTGGACCACCTGGAGGCAAAGAATGCTGGGTTTCGCTGGGACTTCTGAATTCTTTCATTCGCGGAGTTGACCAATATATTTGGACTGGGACTGCGTGTAGGCTAATCCTCGGGCAGATTCCAGCAGGCTGGGCATGATACAGAGGAGTTCAGTGTTCAACAAAATTCTGGTTGCCAATCGTGGTGAGATTGCGATCCGTGCGTTTCGAGCGGCGAATGAACTGGGGGCAGGCACTGTTGCCGTATTCCCATATGAAGATCGTAATTCGCTCCATAGGCTGAAAGCCGACGAAGCTTACTTGATTGGTACGGAGGGCCACCCCGTTCGGGCGTACCTTGACGTGCAAGAGATTGTGCGTGTGGCACTCGAGGCTGAGTGTGACGCGATTTATCCAGGCTACGGATTCCTTGCGGAGAACCCGCAACTCGCAGAAGCCGCTGAATCTGCGGGAATCACCTTTATTGGCCCTGGCCGAAAAGCGCTGGAGATGGCGGGCAACAAGGTTTCGGCAAAGGAACACGCCATCGCTGCAGGAGTGCCGGTACTGCGATCCACTCCGCCTTCCACGGACATTGATGAACTCATCAGCGGTGCACGGGAAATCGGGTTCCCTCTGTTCGCGAAGGCCGTCGCAGGTGGTGGCGGGCGTGGTATGCGCCGTGTGGAACGAGAAGAAGACCTGCGCGAAGCCCTTGAAGCGTCAATGCGCGAGGCTGAGAGCGCTTTTGGCGACGCCACTATGTTCATTGAACAGGCAGTGCTGCGCCCTCGACATATTGAAGTGCAGGTGCTCGCAGATCGGACCGGCGCGACAGTGCACCTGTACGAGCGTGATTGTTCGGTGCAGCGTCGTCATCAAAAGGTTGTCGAGATTGCGCCCGCACCAAACCTCGACCCTGAAGTTCGTGACGCTTTGACCCGCGATGCAATCGCTTTTGCCAAGAGCATTGGTTACGAGAACGCCGGCACAGTGGAGTTCTTGCTGGATACCGAGGGGGAGCGTGCGGGCGAGCACGTGTTCATTGAGATGAATCCCCGCATCCAGGTCGAGCACACGGTGACGGAAGAAGTCACAGATGTCGACCTGGTGCAGGCTCAGATGCGCATTGCCGCGGGTGAAACCCTCGCAGAGATCGGCCTCACTCAGGATCAGATTCACCTGCGCGGTGCAGCACTGCAGTGCCGTATCACGACCGAGAACCCCGCAGATGGGTTTCGGCCTGACCTTGGCCGGATCACCACCTACCGGTCACCCGGTGGCAGCGGTGTACGCCTCGATGGTGGCACGATCAACCCGGGCGCACACATTAGCCCGCATTTTGACTCGATGCTTGCAAAGCTCACCTGCCGCGGACGGGACTTTCCGTCCGCTGTCGTTCGGGCTCGTCGAGCGCTTGCTGAGTTCCGTATTCGCGGAGTAGCAACCAATATTCCATTCCTGCAGGCAGTGCTTGACGACCCGAGCTTCCAAGCGGGCGATGTCTCGACTGCGTTCATCGAGGAGCGGCCTGAACTGCTCACATTAAACAAGCCTAAGGACCGTGCGACTCGCATGCTGCAGTACCTTGCGGCTGTGACGGTGAACCAGCCGAACGGACCGCGCCCGGGCACGATCGAGCCGGCAATGAAGCTTCCCGTTACTGACCTCGCTGCGCCCGCACCTGGTGGGCAGCGTCAGCGGCTTCTCGAGCTTGGTCCTGAGGGGTTTGCAAAAGCGCTTCGCGCGCAGACTCTGCTTGCGGTGACAGAGACTACCTTCCGTGACGCGCACCAATCGCTCCTTGCGACTCGTGTACGCACGAAGGACCTGGTCGCAGTTGCGCCGCACGTCGCGAGGCTTACTCCGCAGTTGCTTTCTGTCGAAGCATGGGGAGGGGCGACGTACGATGTTGCATTGCGCTTCCTAAGTGAGGATCCGTGGCAGCGGCTTGCCGCACTGCGCGAAGCAATGCCCAATATCCCGATCCAGATGCTTCTCCGTGGGCAGAACACAGTTGGGTACACTCCGTACCCCGCCAAGGTTGCTCAGGCATTCGTGCGTGAGGCCTCAGCTACGGGCGTCGATATCTTCCGCATCTTTGATGCGTTGAACGACGTGAACCAGATGCGAGTGGCGATTGATGCCGTGAGAGATACCGGTGTTGCCGTGGCTGAAGTTGCGCTGTGCTACACGGGAGACCTGACGAATCCCGCGGAAGATAAATTCACTCTCGATTACTATCTAGGCCTCGCGGAGCAGATCGTCGAGGCAGGTGCTCACATTCTCGCAATCAAGGATATGGCGGGGCTCCTGCGCCCAGCGGCTGCCGAGCGCCTGGTGACTGCGCTCCGTGAGCGGTTCGACCTGCCCGTGCACCTGCACACGCACGACACTCCTGGTGGGCAGCTCGCAACCCTTCTCGCTGCCTCGAGGGCTGGTGTTGATGCCGTTGACGTGGCGTCTGCGCCGATGTCTGGCACCACCTCACAGCCATCGCTTTCGGCGTTGGTAGCTGCGTTGTCGCATACGGAGCGCGACACTGGGCTTGATCCCGAAGCAGTGTACGGGCTGGAGCCATACTGGGACGCTGTGCGTACGGTTTACCGGCCGTTCGAATCAGGTCTACCCGCGCCGACCGGCCGCGTGTACACACACGAGATTCCGGGCGGTCAGCTCTCTAATCTGCGCCAGCAGGCCATAGCGCTCGGGCTCTCCGAAAACTTCGAGAAGATCGAAGATATGTATGCGGCAGCAGACCGGATCCTGGGGCGTATCCCCAAGGTGACACCCTCATCGAAGGTGGTCGGCGACCTCGCGCTTCACCTCGCCGCGGTTGATGCCGATCCCGCCGATTTTGAGGCAAACCCAGAGAAATACGACATCCCAGATTCTGTTGTCGGTTTTCTCGCTGGCGAGCTCGGTGAGATTCCGGGTGGCTGGCCTGAGCCGTTCCGGTCACGGGTGCTCGCAGGGCGAAACGTGTCGATCGCGCTTGCAGAAGTTTCCGATGAAGATGCTGCACTGCTGAATGGTTCGAGCGAGGATCGCCGAGACACCCTGAACAGGCTGCTATTTCCGGCGCCCACCGCTCAGTATCGGGAAACGCGGGAGAAGTATGGCAACCTCTCCATCCTTGATACCGGCGACTATCTCTACGGTCTAGAAACCGGCGCGGAACACGCAATCGACCTCTCGAGGGGTGTTCGGTTGTACGTCGGCCTTGAAGCGATCGGTGAAGCGGATGGCAAGGGTATGCGCACCGTTATGGTCCGTGTGAACGGTCAGCTGCGACCCGTGTTCGCGAAGGACGAGTCTGTTGCGGTCACCTCGGTCACCGCGGAGAAAGCAGACAAGAATGTTGCGGGTCAGGTTGCCGCCCCATTCTCTGGCACGGTCACGCAGAAACTCGCCCTTGGCGACCTGGTGGAAACCGGTCAGGCCGTCGCTACGATTGAGGCGATGAAGATGGAGGCGGCGATCACCGCGCCAGTGAGCGGTCGGGTGCAGCGCCTGGCCTTCGAAGGAGCACGCGGCGTCGAATCAGGCGACCTCGTGCTGGTTATTGAGGAGTAGCACGCCGTATGACGGTACGAGATACGCACCTTTGGGGACCCGTGCTGCGCACGGTGTGCGACCCGATTGGGCAGATCGATGAGGGGGTGCGTTCTCTCGTTGCCGACCTGCTTGACACTGTCGCATTTGACGGGCGTGCAGGGGTGGCATCAACCCAGATTGGCTTTACGCAGCGCGCGTTTAGCCTGCATATTGATGGCAAGATCAGCTACGTGCTCAACCCTGAGCTCATAGAGCTATCCGGGGAGCCGCAACTGACGGGCGAGGGGTGCCTTTCGGTGCCAGAACTCTGGTTCGACGTCATGCGGTACCCGAAGGCGAAGGTACGCGGGATTGACCTAGATGGCAACGAAGTGATCATTGAGGGGGAGGGTCTGCTTGCGCAGGCACTGCAGCACGAGTGTGATCACCTCGATGGCAAGCTGTATCTGAGTAGGCTTGACCGGGAAAGTCGGGGCGAAGCGATGCGGCAGATTCGCGCATCGAACTGGTTCTAGTAGATACAAAAATGGCCCGCAATCGCGGGCCATTTTTGTATCTGGGAACTAGTGAGTGTCAACTACCTCAGTAGCCGGGTTCTCGCCATACATTTCGGCGATCTCACCGGCGAAGTCGCGAAGAATATTGTCTCGCTTGATGCTCATCTTCGGAGTGAGGTGACCACTTGCCTCGGTGAACTCAAGCGGAAGAATGACCCACTTTCGGATACTCTCCGCACGCGACACGAACTTGTTCCCGTGGTCGATGGCGCGCTGCACTTCGGCGAGCACCGCTGGGTTCTTTGCTGCCTCTTCGATCGACATATTTGCGTCTAGGCCGTTGTTCTTGAGCCAAGTCGGCAGCATCTCTTGATCGAGAGTGATGAGGGCCGATATGAATGGCTTCTGGTCGCCAACAGCCACTACCTGGCCGATGACGGTGAACGACCGGATCGGGTCCTCGAGGCCAGCCGGTGCGACATTCTTGCCACCAGCAGTAACGATGATTTCCTTCTTGCGCCCGGTAATAGTCAGGTAACCATCGCTGTCAAGCGAGCCAAGATCACCGGTGCGGAAGAATCCGTCTTCAGTGAAGACGGACTGAGTGGCCTCAGGGTTATTCCAGTATTCCTTGAATACATCGATGCCCTTGACTTCGATCTCACCGTCTTCGGCGATTCTGACTGTGTGGCCCGGGAGTGCTGGCCCAACCGTGCCAATCTTGAACTTGTCCGGCAGGTTCACGGTGACCGGCGCGGTTGTCTCGGTGAGGCCATAACCCTCGAGGATCTTAATGCCGAGACTGTGGTAAAAGTGGCCGAGGTACGGACTGAGTGGGGCCGAGCCCGAAACAGCGTACTTCACTCGCCCACCCATCTTTTCGCGCAGCTTTGAGTAGACCAGCTTGTCAAAGAGCTTGAACTTGAGTGAGAGACCAAGGCCCGGCTTCTGACCCGACATGGTGGCTTCGCTGTGCTTTACAGCAACCTGCGCTGCGGCACGGTAAATCTTGCCCTTGCCACCTGCTTCGGCGGTTTGCTCAGCTGAATTGTAAACCTTCTCGAATACCCGGGGAACGGCGAGCAAGAATGTCGGTTGGAACGAGCCAAGCGATAGCAGGAGCTTCGAGGTGTCGGGCTGGTGGCCTACGCGAACACCCGAGTGAATTGCGAGAATCGAGATAAAGCGAGCGAAAACGTGTGCCAGCGTCACAAAAAGCAGCGTTGAGGCACCCGGTTCGTTTACCACTTCGCCAAGTGCTGCTGCCGAGTTGCGGGAGAGATCGACGAAGTTTGAGTGAGTGAGCACGCAGCCCTTGGGGCGGCCCGTTGACCCCGAGGTGTAGATCAGGGTAGCGATGTCGTCGGCGTTCGCGATGGTGCGGCGACGTTCGATTTCTTCATCGGCAACCTCAGCGCCGGAAGCCGTAAGTGCCGCTAGGGCCCCGTCGTTCAGGCGCCATTCGAACTTGATGCCCTCAATGTTTGCACGGACCTCATCGAAGTGTGCTGCGTGCTCAGGGGTCTCGGTGATGAGGCCACACGCGCCAGAGTCTTCAAGGATCCACTGAATCTGCATTGCCGACGAAGTCTCATAAATCGGAACCATGACTGCGCCTGCATAGAAGAGCGCGAAGTCAACGAGGCTCCACTCGAACGACGTCTTGCACATGAAACCAATGCGATCGCCAGGCTGCACTCCCGCAGCTGCAAAACCCTTTGCGACCGCAACGACTTTATTGCGGAACTCCGCAGCAGTCATGTCGTTCCAACGGTCACCGTCTGGTGTGGCGAAGAGTATGAGATCCGGGGTAGCGGCAACGCGCTGCTCAAGCAGGTCGGTCACGTTATCCGTGGCAACCGGCGGAATAAGGATCGGGGTTTCAGTGAGAATCACGGTAGCTCCTTCGATACCCGAAACAAGAAATGGGAAGGTCGCCGACGGCGATGTTCGGGCGTACATCTCCAGCCTATTGCACTCATCCGAAGCATTGGTCTATTCGCCGTGGGGTATCTACAAATCAGATATCCTGATTCGAGCTGAGTGTTATTGCATGACCAGAGTAGCGAAGTGCAATACGACCTGAGGCAATAGCCGCGTGCCCAAGCGCATTGAGAGAGAAGTTCGAATGATCTACTGGTTCCTGAAGCACCTAGTCATTGGTCCGCTACTCAAAACAATCCTCCGCCCTTGGGTCGTGGGTGCAGAGAATTTGCCTGCGACCGGGCCCGTCATCATCGTCGGCAACCACCTCTCGGTGATCGACTCATTTTTCATGCCCCTAATGATTGACCGCCGCGTGCATTTCCTGGCGAAGAGTGACTACTTCACTGGCAAGGGGATTAAGGGCTGGTTCGTAAAGACGTTCATGCTTGCGGTTGGGCAGATTCCCATTGATCGCTCAGGAGGAAAGGCGTCTGAGGCTTCTCTGAACACGGGGCTCGCTGTGCTGGAACACGGAGACGTGCTTGCGCTCTACCCAGAGGGCACTCGAAGCCCTGATGCCCGTCTCTACCGCGGCCGCACTGGCGTGGCTAGGCTCGTGCTTGAATCCGGTGCAGCGGTCGTGCCCGCGGTGATGATTGATACAGAGAAATGCATGCCGATTGGTGCGAAGATCCCACGGGTGCGCAGGATCGGCACTGTCATTGGCAAACCACTTGATTTCAGCAGGTTCGCTGGGATGAGCGCAGACCGATTTGTGCTTCGCAGCGTGACGGACGAGATCATGGTCGAGATCCAGCGATTGAGCCAACAGGAGTACGTCGACGTGTACGCGTCCAGCGTACGTGCGCGGGTGCCTGCTTCAAGGTAATCGCCGATAGACTGGCAAAGTTGCGGGGTTCGCAACGATCTTCGTACCTATATGAGAGCAGGCGAACGTGAGTCAGCAGGCAGCCCAGAGCGTATCTTCGAGCGCACTGGAGCTCGATAGCTATCTCGATCGTCCAGCGAAGCAGCAACCTCAGTGGCCCGACAAGGCGGCTGTGCGTGCGGCATCGGCTGAGATTGCTACGCAACCCCCACTTGTTTTTGCGGGTGAGGTTGATCGCCTTCGGGAGCGACTCGCGGCAGCGGCCAGGGGCGAAGCTTTCCTTTTGCAGGGTGGCGATTGTGCCGAGACTTTTGAAGCGGCAACCGCAGACAAGATTCGTGATCGAGTCAAGACCCTGCTGCAGATGGCGGTTGTGTTGACCTACGGCGCCGCAATGCCGGTCATCAAGGTCGGGCGTATGGCCGGTCAGTTCGCTAAGCCTCGTTCAAGTGAGACTGAGACTCGCGACGGAATCACGCTTCCTGCGTACCGCGGCGATATCGTAAATGGCTACGATTTCACGCCCGAATCGCGCGCGGTTGACCCGGCGCGTTTGCTCCGTGGCTATCACGTCTCGGCTTCCACTTTGAACTTGATCCGTGCATTTACCCAGGGTGGGTTCGCAGACTTACGCCAGGTTCACGCATGGAACCAGGGGTTTGTATCAAGCACCGCGAACCAGCGTTACGAGGCGACTGCGGCCGAGATCGATCGTGCACTTCGCTTTATGGATGCGTGTGGGGTTGAGAGCTCTGCCCTGAGCCAGACTGAATTTTACGTGAGCCATGAGGCACTGCTTCTGGATTACGAGCGCCCTCTTGCCCGCATCGATTCGCGCACCGGTACGCCGTACGGCACTTCGGGACACATGTTGTGGATCGGGGAGCGTACCCGTGAGATCGATGGCGCTCACGTTGAGTTCCTGTCAAAGCTGCGTAACCCAATCGGCGTAAAGCTTGGCCCGACAGCTACAGTCGATGACGCGATGCGTTTGATTGACAAGCTCGATCCCGAGCGTGAGCCGGGCAGGCTGACGTTCATTACGCGTATGGGGGCCGACAGGATTCGCGATGTGCTCCCCGGACTGCTTGCCGGCGTACGCGATGCGGGGGCAACTCCGCTCTGGGTGACCGATCCAATGCACGGCAACGGCATCACGACGGCGAACGGCTACAAGTCGCGTCGTTTTGATGACGTCATGAACGAACTGCTGGGTTTCTTTGAGGCCCACCGTGAGGTTGGTACCTTCCCCGGCGGTGTGCACATTGAGCTCACTGGTGACGACGTCACCGAGTGCCTTGGCGGCAGCGAGAACATCGACGAAGCAACGCTTGAGACCCGCTACGAGTCGCTGTGTGACCCACGGCTGAACCACATGCAGTCGCTCGAGTTGGCATTCCTCGTCGCAGAAGAGCTTAAGGGTATCAAGCGCGCAATCTAGATCAACCTGTGGGTGTGATCGGCCGGTCACACCTACAGGTCGATCTTGGCCTTCACTTGTACCGGTGAGCCCTTCTTCACCATTTCGCCTGCCTTCGGACTGGTACCGCTGGCGATCGCGAAACCGCGAAGTGCATCAGGAACATTGGTCTGTGGATCGAGGCCGACTGACTGTAGAAGGTCCATTGCTTCCTGCAGCGGGAGATCCTTAACCTCAGGAATCTCTACCAGCTCTGGCCCGAGCGAGATGTGCAATCCAACCGTCGAACCTACACGGAGCGTCTCCTCTGGCACTAATGTGCCGATGACTCTTCCCGCTTCAATGTCATCGTTGTGAGACTCTGAGTTCAAACCGGAGTCCACTGTCAGACCCACATCAGCGAGGGTCTTGGTGGCGTCGTCAACGCTCTGGTCGGCAACATCAGGCACGGAGCCCGCGGAAACGATCAGGTCGATGATCCCCTGCTCTGGGTAAGAGTCGCTGAGCCCATTCCCGTCCGGGTCAACCGCGAGGATCACGCTGCCCTTTGTGCCACCGTCGAACTGCTCTTCAACAACCGAACCGAACTTGAATCGTGCCTTCTCGATCTCTGACTGGGCCTGCTCGACTGAGAGGCCAATCAGTGCCGGTACGGACAGCATCTCTGGTCCGGTTGACATGCAGAGGCGTACGACACTTCCGCGGTCAAGCCGGGTATGGCTTTCTGGCTCTGTGCGAGCCGCAAGCCCGGCAGCCACGGTGAGGCTAGCGCATTCGAACGGCTCGACTGTGAACGATTGCTTCTCAAGAAGCTGCCCCGCGGTTTCCATTTCCAAACCCGAAACATCAGGAACCGCCACTGTCGAGCCAGGACCCTGGCCCCACCACCAGCCGGCCCCTCCGGAAACGGCAATCAGTACCGCGACGATCGCCGCGATCCAACGACCTCGTCGAGATCGGCTGCCGCTTTGGGCTGAAGCGCGTTCAGTAGCGGTATCGGGCGTTCTTGCAGTGGCGTTATGGGGTGATACCGGCACCGGGGCGGCAAGAATCTTCTGGTCAAGGTCGCTGAGCACCGCGGTCGTCGGGGTGACAGTACTGAAGCTTGTGGTCGCTGGCAAAATTGCGGTTGCGGCTGCTGTGTTGCCCTCGCGAATGGCGCGCAGATAATCAAGTGCTTCCCGCGCGTCATTTGGTCGGGCGTCAGCATCCCGGCCAGTTGTCCACTGCACAAGTCGATCAAATTCCGCGGGTATTTCGGGCGTCACTGTCGAGGGTGCGGGGACGTCGGAATGCGCGTGTTGGTAAGCAATCTGCATGGGCTGCTCACCCGTATACGGCTGTTTGCCAGTCAGCATCTCAAAGAGCATGATGCCGAATGCGTAGAGATCGCTTCGCTCGTCGGCGATCCCACGTGTAACGAGTTCGGGGGAGAGATAAGCGATTGTGCCGAGTAGTGCCTGGCCGGTGGTGGTGTTCGCGCTGACCGCACGGGCAAGCCCGAAATCACCTATCTTGATTCGCCCATCGTCCGCGAGCAACACATTTTCAGGCTTCAAATCACGGTGGACAATGCCTGCCTCGTGGGCGGCTGCTAGACCCGCAAGTACAGCCTCGGATATCTCTGAAGCCTGCTCAGTGGTCAACTGGCGTTGCTGTTTCAGAAGGTCGCGAAGCGTGATGCCGGGCAGGTGTTCCATGACCAAGTATGGGATGCCGGCGGCTTCGCCCTGATCGAATACATTGACCACGTTTGGGTGGCCAAGGCCAGCAGCGCTGCGGGCTTCCTGCTCGAAACGCCTCGTGAAGTTCTCATCATCGGCGAGGTGGGCGTGCATAATTTTGATGGCAACACTTCGACCCAGACGTATATCGTCACCGAGATAGACCATTGCCATGCCGCCTCGCGCAATCTTCGAGCGCACGACGTATCTCCCATCGAGCGTTTGCCCGATGAGCGGATCGACGGGGGCGGAGCTCACGCGCTGATTCTATTCAGGTCAGCTTGGTGAGGCGTGGCGGCGCGCCGCCAGTTACGGTTAGGCTGGTGTTTGTGCCAGAAAACTTGCCGTCAGACATTGAATATTTGACCATCCCAGACCTCGTTGAGCGATGGGGTACCACGCCAAGCAAAGTGCGCAGGCTCATCGAAGACCGCTACCTCGCGGCGGTCCGTATTGATGGCATTTTGCGAATCCCTGCCGACTTTGTCGATGGCGACGAGCCTTTGGGCTCGCTTCGCGGAACCCTGTTGGCTCTGAATGACGCTGGGTTCAGTGATGAAGAAGCTCTTTCGTGGATGCTGAATGAGAATGGTGAGCTTGGGGAGCGCCCGATCGCCGCACTTGTCGACGGTAGAAAGAGTGCGGTGCGGCGAGCGACTCAGTCCCTCGCCTTCTGATTTCAGGCACACACTGATCTCAAGCCCAGCTGAGCCCCAGCTGCCGGGTGAAGCGAGGCTCGAGCCGAACCGAGCTGCGTGCTCTCTAGGAGATGCGCTTGGCTGCTCGGTGCGCCAGCGACACAAGTCGCTGGCGGGTGTCGGGGGAGAGCGGCGCAAAGTCGAGCGCTGCCTCAGCTCTGTCGACATTGCGTGTAATCATCTGCTCGACCTTGGTAACCGCGCCGCTGCCACGGATAGTGAGCTGAAGCATACCTAATTGCTCTGCGTCGAGAGTGGGATCTCCCAGTAGCTCATCAAAGATCAGCCGCTGAGTTGCCGGGAGTGACTCGCGGGCGAGCGTGACGAGCACAGTGCGCTTGCCCTCGAGAAGATCATCACCCGCGGGTTTTCCAGTGAGCTCAGCGTCACCAAATACTCCGAGCAGGTCATCGCGCAGCTGAAATGCAACGCCGACAGGCAGACCGAACTCGCTGAGAGCCTGCTCCTGCTCTGGGCTTGCTCCGGCGAGTGCTCCGCCGATGAGGAGGGGCGCCTCTACGCTGTACTTCGCCGACTTGTAGACGAGTACCTTCGTTGAGCGCTCAAGTTGTTCTCGCTGCTCAGCAAAGCTTGCGCGTTGCTCTTCCACGACATCGAGGTATTGGCCTACTGCCACCTCACTGCGCATCCGGTTGAAGTGTGATCGAGCAGCGCTTGCTGCCGAACGGTCGCCGGTTGCGTCGCATGCCTTTTGCAGGAGCTCGTCTGCCCAGGATTGGAGGAGGTCACCGAGCAATATGGCAGAGGACACGCCAAAATGTGAGGGGTCACCGCGCCAAGTTTCCGTACCGTGCAGGGTCTCGAAGTGGCGGTGCGCTGATGGGCGGCCACGTCGGGTGTCTGAACGGTCGATGACGTCATCGTGGATCAGTGCTGCTGCGTGAAACAGTTCCAGCGCGCAGGCCGCGTCAAGCACTGCGTTCATTTCGTCATTTGGTTCTTCGGAGAAGCTGAGCGGTCGAATCGATTGATATCCCAGCACTGCAAACTGCGCGCGCATGCGCTTTCCCCCGGCCAGAAACGCGCGCGCTTCTGAGAGAAAGGGCGTCGGATCTGATCCGAGTTCCGCGAGTTCGAGGAGGTGCTGCGAAATCGTGTCGTCGATGCGCTCCTGAATAAGGCCTGCGAGTCGCGTGGTTTCTTGCACATGGCTAGCCTAGTCCCGATCGTGCGGCGTAGACTGGAGGGAAGTCTTTACATATTTCGGGAGGCCAAGATGGCGCTGTCAGAGCGCGAGCAGCAATTGCTCGATGATATGGAGCGGCGGCTTTATCAGAGTGAAGCCGATGTGATGCAGACCGCGAATACTCGGGCACGTTTTAACCTGCGTTCGTTGGTTCTCGGGATTCTCGTTGTACTCGCTGGGGTCGGAGCGTTGATCGCTGGCGCAGGCCTGCAGATGGCCTGGCTCTGCTCTATCCGAGGCCTTTGTCGTGATGCTGGGTACGCTCCTGGCGTTCTCGAAGCGTGAAGCGGAGGGCGAAGTCGGGTCAGATCGGGGTACCGGGAGCTCGGGTCAAGATCGTGAATCATTTAGCGATCGAATGAATCGGCGCTGGAGAAAAGAGCGTATGGACGGTGAACGCT
>JAUCCH010000064.1:0-4884 GCA_034676385.1 Leucobacter sp. | reverse complement strand
GCGGGTTGAGACGTGAAACCGCAGCAAGTTGCCCGAGCCAGAAATCGCGCTGTTTTTCAGAGGCGCAAGAAGGTAGTCGGCAAGCTTCGAGCTGCACGTTGAGCACCTCTGTGATTAACAGTACTCGGTGAATTTCGCACGCGTTGCCGGTGAGCATATCTTTGCCTTGCTCAAGGTATTCGAGGTGCATCGGATCGAAAATGTCGGCGACGATGATGGTGTCAGTTTTGCGAATCCATGGAAACGTCGAGAGCGTGAGGCCTTGAAACACAAGCACATCGCACCACTCGACGTGCGGCTTCATCTCGGCTGCCCGTTTGGCGACGTGCACAGGGAAATCATCGTGCTGCAGCGTGGAGCTATTGGTCGAGACAAGTCGAACGTCACACGTTTCGTTCAGAGCTTTAGCCATTTCCCAAGCCGAATGGCGGGGCCAGCCATCTTCTCCCCAGTACGTCACCCGTGACTACCAGCACTCGGGTGGCCCCTGTTTTCAGCGTCTGATTCATAGTGTCAAGCCTGCCAGTTTTGCCTGGATCGCGAAATCAGGCACCTGCGCTACGACCTCGTCGAATGTGCCCTTCCCTCGGATCTTGCCCCCATCGAGGTAGCAGATCTGGTCATATTCTGAATTGTGGTGAGCCTGTGAGCGACGGTGATAAATGTCACTTCACCCAAGCTCCTGCATCGACCGCGTCACTCTATTCTCTGTGGCTGTGTCGAGTGAGCTTGTCGCCTCGTCCATCACCATGACTAGCGGGTCAGAGTAGAGTGCGCGTGCTATACCCAGCCGCTGCTGCTGACCACCTGAGATGGACTCGCCACGCTCTCCGATGCGGGCCGAGAGCCCACCGGTGCGCCGCAAGGGTTTCCAGATGGGCACGCCTCAGCGCACGCCGGACCTGGTCGGGAGCGAATTTTCTTCCCAAGTCAGAGCAACGTTCTGCGCAATGCTCCCGTCGAAGAGAGCAACCCGCTGCGGTACATAGCCACTCTCTTCCTCCACTGCCCGAGAACTTCGGTGAGTGGAGCCTCGTCGACGAAGAGGCCGCCGCCGGTGGGCTCACTCAGGCCAAGCACAGTATCGATAAGTGTCGATTTTCCGGCACCTGAGGGTCCGACAATCGCAAGGCTCGAACCCATCGGGATCGAGAGGGAGATGCGGTCAAGTACGTTGGCCTCGGATCCGGGGTAGCGAAACTCGACGTCCCGCAATTCGAGGCGTTTAGGTGACTTTGGCAAGTCACGATCCTCCAAAAAAGTATTTCTTCACCAGGGCTTGTCGACGCCGCAGCTTTAAGCTCTCGGATCACGTCTTGCGCGTAGACCTCGTTTGATGAAGCGGAAGAGAGGCAAGACTGGATGGCGTTCAGCGCAGGGATCACCCGAAACCCGGTCACCGCGAAGAGGCCCACTGCGACCGTCGCACCGCCGAGCCCATCTTGCAGATAGGCGGCCCCGCCGACGAGCAACACACCGCCGATCAAAGCAGTCTCGAACGCGTACTTTGGCACCTGACTCAAGTAGGCCATGTCCCGCCCAGCATCGGTTGCGACAACGCGGTCTTTGGAAACGACTCGACCGATCTCGCCGAGTTTGCCGCGAAGCGTGACTTCTTTCTAACGCATCGATCATCTCGGTCATGATCGTGGCAATTCGGTAGACCATGTTGCGGTTCGTCTCACCCGCGCGCTTGGCAGCTCGGCTGACAAACCGGTTCATCAACAGAGCAATCGTAAGCAGATATACGAGCGCAATCAGCGCGGTAACCGGTTGAGCGATCACGAGCACCACCATCATCGCCACGAAGGTCATCGCGTTGCCAGGGATCATCGAAAGTTGAAGGAGAAACCCGAGATTGGCGTTTGCCATCGCTGTATCGACAATGCGGGTGACCTCGGCGGTGCTGAGTTGCGCCCGCTGTTCCCAGCTGGAGTGAAGGTAGGTGCTGAACAGTCGATCGCCAACGTCGAGTTCGTAGTGCGCGAATCGGCGTGTTGCTTTCCGGTGCAGCACAAGAGCAAACACCCCCTTCAGTACAAAAAGCACACAAATCACAAGCACGAGGATCGGGGTGGCCGACTCCGGAACTTCACCGACAACCGGCAGATTCATTCCCTTGCCAGTAGCTAGCGGGGTCGTCACGACCACGATTAGTGCAAGTGCGAAAGAATCAAGGATGGCAAGTAGACCGGTAAGAACGGTGTACAAGAGGTAGAAATTCTTCGCCCCTTTGGGGAGCACACCGAACAGCTCGTTCAGCGTCTTCCAAAGGCTTTTCACCAGGCATCCTCCGTCAAATAAGTAGCGCCCTTGAGCTTACCTTGACCTACCTGCGACAAGCACGAGCCGTCCACTTCTCTACTTAACTCCAAGCTCAACCTAGGTTGTGATGAAAGTGTGACCAATATTCCTCTTACAGTTCATGTATGCCTTAAGACAACATGAAAGTACATGATGATATCCTGAGGGGTCTGTTGGCACGCAATCTGATCAAGATCTGATGTCGTACCTTATTACTCAGAGATGAAGGCAACTATCGTATATGTGTGGCATCTTCGGCTCCACCGCCCCGGAAGGCCCCCACAAGAGGTCTATCGAAACGCTCATCAAGCATGCAGAGCAGCGGGGTCGCGATTCCAGCGGACTCGTAGTGCACCGGCCGGGCGAATACCGCACCTTTCGCGCAGACTTCACGATTGAAAAGCTTTTAAGGCGCGTCGCTCTCACCAATACTGACGTCTTCATTGGTCATAGTCGGCTCATCACTAACGAAACTTCGGATAACCAGCCCGTGGTTCGAGACGGGATCGCCGTCGTGCACAACGGCATCATTGTCAACCACGAGGAACTTTGGGAAACGATCGCCCGTTCGCGTGAACTGACAGTCGATTCAGAAATCATCCCTGCCCTGCTCGCAACACAACTCGACTCCGGGGCAAGTATCGGAGATGCCGTTAGGCACGCACTTTCCGTAATAAAGGGTGTGGCAGCCTGTGCCGTCATCATTCCAAAACTCGGCAAGCTCGTCCTATTCTCGAACAATGGCAGCCTGTACGCCGGCGAAAAGAGCAATGGGATCGTCTTCTCTTCGGAGCGATACCCCCTCGAGCAGATCGAAGCCTCGTCCATTCGCCAAGTGCGGGACCCCGAGGTAATCGATATCACTGCGAAGCAGTCACCGATTGGGATCACTGAGTGGAAGCAACGGACGGTAGATCTCGTTCCTGGGCTGAGTCTCACATCTGCTGAGGAGAACCTCCTCAGCTACCCGACGCCCGACTTTAAGCGCTGCACGAAGTGCATCCTTCCAGAAACCATGCCATTCATTAAGTTTGATGAGCACGGCGTCTGCAATTACTGCACAAGCTACAAGATCCGAAACCACCCTCGACCCAAAGAGGAACTTTTCGAGCTGGTCGAGCCCTACCGCCGCGCACATGGCGATGAGGTCTTGGTGCCGTTCTCGGGCGGGCGAGATAGCTGCTACGCGCTGCACTTGATCGTCGATGAGCTCAAGCTCAAGCCGATCACTTATACCTATGACTGGGGTATGGTCACTGACCTTGGCCGCCGCAACATCAGCCGAATGTCGTCGGCTCTTGGCGTTGAAAACATCATCGTGGCTCCCGACATCACGAAGAAGCGCGACTACATTCGCCGGAACTTGAACGCCTGGTTAAAGGCCCCGAACCTCGGCATGCTGAGCGTACTGACCGCCGGCGACAAGCACTTCTTCCGCCACATTGAGTCAGTCAAGAAGCAGACCGGGTTGAGCCTAAACCTCTGGGGCATCAACCCGCTCGAGGCCACCCACTTCAAGTCAGGCTTCCTCCGGCGTCCCACCGGACTTCGCAGAAGAGCGCGCCTACAGCCACGGTGCGATGAAACAGCTTCGCTACCAGAAGCTTCGTTTTGGAGCCATGACGAAGAGCCCAGGCTACTTCAACCGGTCACTCGGACACGCTCTCGGGCGAGTACTACCGCAGCTTCACCAAGAAGTCAGATTACTACCACGTCTTCGACTACTGGCGTTGGGATGAGCAGCAGATCGACGACACCCTGCTCAACCAATACGACTGGGAAAAGGCACCAGATACGTCGACCACATGGCGCATCGGTGACGGTACCGCGGCTTTCTACAACTACGCTTACTACACGGTAGCGGGCTTCACAGAGCATGATACCTTCCGCAGCAATCAGATCCGCGAGGGAGATATCACTCGCGAGGAAGCACTTCGTCTCGTAGCTGATGAGAATACGCCGCGCTACCCCAACCTCAAGTGGTACCTCGATGTCGCGGGTATTGACTTCAGGGAAGCCGTGAACGTGGTCAATAACATCCCCAAGCTGTACCAGACAAAATAAGTCGGTCCAACCTATGAGAAGGGCCCCTGCTTTGTGAACTGCTCCCCTGAAAGTTGGACTAGTTCAATCCTAGACTGGCAGTGGCTTGAAGGGCATGACTCCGATATTCCATCGGGGTCATGCCCTTCAACCGTTCCTGGACGCGTTCCGTGTTGCACCAACCGATGTACCCATCAATCTCGACCAATAATTCGTTGACTGTCTCAAAATACTCACCGTGGTACATCTGGCTTATCGGCAATAAAAGGTGGATAGCGCCGGGCGTGTCATCCCCCTCCGCCCCAGCCTTGGCGTAGCCAAAGCCCTTCAGCGGCGTCGAGGCCGGTGTCGTAGAGCACAGGGCCGTGGTCCGGGTCGGTGAGTACTGGCCGTGGCGCTTTGGCGGGGGCGGGTTTGATGTTCCGTAAGCACTCGTGCTGGGTCGGGGAGCTCGAAATGCATATACAGCCACCACTCGATTGCTCGGCGTTGATGTTCCTCGGTCATGCCACGGTGATGGAGCAACAGGATGGCGCA
>JAUCCH010000063.1:0-13109 GCA_034676385.1 Leucobacter sp. | reverse complement strand
TGCCCAGTCAGACATTTTGCAACCGAAGCTTCTTTCATGCTTCGACCTCACACGGGTTCGTGACGAACAAGCACGGCGGAGGATACGAGAAGTGGCTGCACTCTGCGCCGACGCCAACGGTTTTTAACCGCTTAGAGGAGGTTGGTGAGAGCTGGCGTATCTACTATGACAAACTGCAGCTCGTGTCGTTTACGGGTGTAATACACGCACCGGTACTTGAGAAGTATTGGAAGACGGATCACTTTGCCACAATGGAGCAGTTTGAGGAGGATGCCCGAACGGGTAACCTCCCGGCCTATGCGTTCGTTGAACCTCGCATGGTGTTTAACCACAATGACTTTCATCCACCGGTTGGGACGCTAAGGGAGGGTGAGACCTCGGACGATGAACAGGTCTTCAACGGTGCACTTTCTGACGTGCGTGCGGGCGATGCTTTGGTGCACCGGGGGTACACGGCTGTTCGGACAGGGATGTCCGAACAGGGCTCCAACTACCTCAATACCGCACTGTTGTTTACCTTTGACGAGCACGGCGGTACCTACGATCACGTAGTGCCACCGAGCACTGTACCTCCGGTCGAAGGCATTGGCGAGATGGGATTCGGCTTCGATCGCCTTGGGTGCCGCGTGCCGGCCATCCTGGTTTCAGCTCACGTCGAGCGGGGGAAGCGTGTTTACCCACGAGATGCACCACGGTTCGCTCGCTGCAACTCTGAGCGAACGCTTTGGGCTGGAACCGCTCACATCGAGGGATGCGGGCGCACCGACGATGGCGACCTCGTTTAACCGTGAAGTGCCGCGGCATGTTGCCGACTGGCCACAGCCCTCACCGGCTTTTGTTCCGACAAACCCCGAAGCAGTTCACCCGGCGAAGGGACACCCGGCAAGGCCGCTGAGCTCACCCGCGAAGGGCCTGCTCGGTTTGCTGCTTGCAAAGTACGGAACTCCTGAGGAGCAGGCTGACCCACCAACAACCTTCGCTGACGCACACCCACTCCTGCAGAAACACGGCCAGGGGCTGTTCGGTGTGAACTAACCGGATGCTGACGTGTGCTTTACAGCAGTGTCCTGTTTCGCTAGACGTTGTCTCTTAGCGTGTCTAGAATCGTAAGTCACTAGCAGTCGAAGGGGGCGTTTGTGTCTCGAGAATGGCGTGCGCTTCGCCCGGGTGAATCTGCAAAGGCTCGTCGTCGAGAAATAGAGCGAGCCTACGAATCATTTCTTGACAACGACCTGCAGGCGCTAAGGCGCAGTTCCGGGCATGTGCGAGAGATCGTGTTGGATTCCTGGCGGCGCTCCGTCGATCGTGCGGTAGACCCTGAGGGTCGGCCGACAGCGTCCGTGCTGAACTCCGATGAACTGCGCGAGCTACGCCGAATCCACCCTCTTGCTTCCGCGCTGCCGGTTCTTGAACGTCTGCTTATCAATGAAGCCGCTGACTCGGGTTTTATTGTCGCGGTGGGCGATGCGCGTGGGCGACTGCTTTGGGTCGATGGTGACCACCAACTGCGGGGCAAAGCGGAAGACATTGGCTTCATGGCGGGTACCGATTGGTCAGAACTTTCAATCGGTACCAGTGCGCCGGGTAGCGCGCTTGCTCTGAACCATCCCATCCAAGTCTTTGGTGCGGAGCACTTCAACCGGGCGGTACACCAGTGGAGCTGCGCAGCCACGCCAGTGCATGACCCGGAGACGGGAGCGATCCTCGGAGTCATCGATATTACCGGCGGAGAAACGATCGCGGAACCCCACGTGCTCCCGCTGGTCGAGGCAACGAGGCTTGCCGTAGAAGCCGAACTGAAGGTCGAGGCTATGCGGCGTCGGGTAGAGCAGGAACGTCGAGGCGCGGGAAGATCGAGCCGTGCCTCTCGCGTCACTGTCCCCGGTCGCTTTGATGCCACGCGTACGCCACGCCTCATCGTACTTGGCCGTGAGCAAGCAATTCTCAACACACATCGGGGGTCGCTCGAACTGGGGCGCAGGCACGCCGAGATACTGTTAGCACTAGCGGCCTCACCGAGAGGTTTGAGCGCCGCGACTCTTGCCCAGCATGTGTACGGTGAGAGCGAAAGCCAGGAAACTCTGCGTGCCGAACTAGTCCGACTGCGCAAATTTCTTTCCACACACGAAGTGGGTGTCAGCCTCGAATCGAGGCCCTACCGTCTGAGCAGCGCCATTCAGGTGGACGCGAGAGACGCCCTGGCCGCCATTGGGCGCGGTGCACACAGACTCGCACTTGCGAGCTACGGTGGCCCCGTGCTCGTGGGATCAGAAGCGCCAGTAGCTGTCGAACTCCGTGAGGAGCTCGAAGCCACGCTACGGGAGTCGATGCTGCAAGCGGCAGCGCCCGAACTGCTCTTCGAATACGCACAACAATGGGCAGACGACGACGAGCACGTCTGGGAGACACTGCTGCAGGTACTACCGCAACTATCGCCTAAACGCGCGCGAGTTGTCGCCCGCCTCGAACAGTTGCAGACCTGATGCAACGTTGATGCAACCTTTGAAGAGCTAACCTCTGTACACCGAGACGCACCCAGGCGTCGCGGATTCGACAACGTTGTCAGAGGAGTCCTAATCATGGCCGTATACGCATCCCCAGGTCAGCCCGATTCGCTCGTGAGCTTTCGTAGCCGCTACGAGCATTTCATCGGGGGCGAATGGGTGGCTCCAGTCAAGGGGCAATACTTCGAAAACATCACACCCGTCACTGGCAAAGCGTTCTGCGAGGTAGGCCGCGGCACCGCCGAAGACATCGAGGCAGCACTCGATGCCGCTCACGCCGCCGCACCCGCATGGAACAAAACCACCCCCGCGGAACGCGCAATCATGCTGAACAAGATTGCCGACCGCATGGAACAGAATCTCGAAATGCTCGCGGTCGCCGAGACTTGGGATAACGGCAAGGCAGTTCGCGAAACCCTGAACGCGGACATTCCTCTCGCGATTGATCACTTCCGCTATTTCGCCGGGGCCATCCGTGCACAGGAAGGCGGCGTCTCGCAGATCTCGGAAGACCTCGTTGCCTATCACTTCCATGAGCCACTCGGAGTGGTCGGCCAGATCATTCCCTGGAACTTCCCGATCCTCATGGCTGTCTGGAAGCTCGCACCCGCGCTCGCCGCAGGTAACTGCATCGTGCTGAAGCCTGCTGAGCAGACACCTACTTCGATCCTTGTGCTCATGGAACTGCTGAGCGACATTATTCCCGCTGGCGTGATCAACGTGGTGAACGGCTTCGGTGCAGAAGCAGGTAAGCCGCTCGCTTCGAACAAGCGCATCCGGAAGATCGCCTTCACTGGTGAGACGACAACCGGCCGTCTTATCATGCAGTACGCGAGCGAGAACATCATCCCCGTCACACTTGAGCTCGGTGGGAAGAGCCCGAACATCTTCTTTGATGATGTGATGGCTAAGGACGACGCGTACTGGGACAAGGCGAAGGAAGGCTTTACCATGTTTGCGCTCAACCAGGGCGAGGTGTGCACCTGCCCGTCGCGCGCACTCATTCAGGCTTCGATTGCAGACGACTTCCTCGATGCGGTCGTAGAGCGCACCGAACTCATCAAGCGTGGCAACCCGCTCGACACCGACACAATGGTGGGCGCCCAGGCATCGAACGATCAGTACGAGAAGATCCGGTCATACCTCGAGATCGGTAAGCAAGAGGGCGCTCAGGTACTCACTGGCGGCGACGTGCTTGACCTCGGTGGTGAGTTCTCTGACGGCTTCTACATCCAGCCCACGATCTTCCGCGGCGATAACTCAATGCGAATCTTCCAGGAGGAGATCTTTGGTCCTGTAGTCTCGGCCACCACTTTCACTGATTACGACGACGCGATTCGTATCGCAAATGACACCCTTTATGGCCTCGGTGCCGGTGTCTGGAGTCGAAACGGCAATACCGCCTACCGGGCAGGCCGTGCGATCCAAGCTGGTCGTGTCTGGGTGAACAACTACCACGCATACCCCGCACACGCGGCGTTCGGCGGGTACAAGTCGAGCGGTATCGGCCGTGAGAACCACCTGATGATGCTCGATCACTATCAGCAGACGAAGAACCTGCTGGTGAGCTACAAAGAGAGCGCCGACGGCTTCTTCTAAACAGCAGCGCGGATGGCCTTAGCTAATAGTGCGGGGCCACTCGTGCCTTTGTAGGTCTACGGTGAGCGGAGCCGAGTCGGCCAGGTGAGTGGGGGAGTAATCTAGCTTCACGCTCGGCTCCGTTTCCCGGAGTTGTATGGAAGGACAGTGCGATGAATACCAAATCTGAACTTGCAGCCCGCGAGGCGGAGCAGTGCGAGGTAGTGCCGAACGAGCCATTGACACAGGGAATTCCGGGAGCAGTCACTGCGCGCCCCGAAGTCGAGGGAGAGACCGAGAGTCGACTCGCGTTCACGCCGGAGGCGATTGAGCTCATTGAGCAACTCTGGGCCATGCATGGACCACTCATGTTCCACCAGTCTGGTGGTTGCTGCGATGGCAGTGCGCCGATGTGTTACCAGGCTGGAGAGTTCAAGACCGGTGGTCAAGATGTGCTGCTCGGTACGCTCGAGTTGCCCTCGATTTCTTCAGAATCCGGAGAGGATCAGCCTCGCGAGATTGGGTTCTGGATGTCGCGAGAGCAATTCGGTGTGTGGGCGCATACTCACCTCACGGTTGACGTGGTTGTCGGCAGGGGGAGCGGATTCTCGCTCGAGGCTCCTGAGGGTAAGCGCTTCCTCATCCGCTCGAAGCTGCTGCAAAGCGCTTAGAACAAAGCAACGCTTTGTGCGCGTATCTCTTCAACCGTCCTCGGTTGAAGAGAAGGTTTGATCTGCGACATTGCAGCAAAGCGCTAAATGCAAAGCATTGCTTTGCGCGCTGTATCTGCCTCCACCGTCCTCGGTGGAGGTTAAGGTTGAGTCTGCGAGAATAGACGAGTGGATCCCAATAAGCTCAACTATGCGACTCAGCCCGAACAAGGCAAGCTGATCGCGACTCGTCCCCGTAGTGCTGAGAGCAGGCCGCAGGCCCGCCCGCGCACCGAGGGTTGGACCCAGCTCACTGGTCCAGACGGCCGACCGACGCTGCAATTTGCTTCGCCGCGGGTCAAGCAACCGCCCGCACACCTCGCAGATATGACGCTTGAGGAGCGCGAGGCGAAGGTGGTCGAACTTGGGCTACCTAAGTTCCGTGCAAAGCAACTTTCGAAGCACTACTTCGAGCACTACACGAGCGACCCGGCGAAGATGACCGATCTTCCGAAGGAGCGGCGTGACGACCTGGTCGAGGCCTTCTTCCCGCCTCTGCTCACGGAAGTGAAGCGACTCGTTACTGATGATGGCTCCACCGTGAAGGTTCTTTGGCGGCTGTTTGACGGCGCACTCGTGGAATCAGTGCTGATGCGCTACCCGGGTCGCATCACGCTTTGCGTCTCGAGCCAGTGTGGCTGCGGCATGAACTGTCCGTTCTGCGCAACCGGCCAGGCTGGCTTGACTCGAAATATGTCGACTGCCGAGATCCTTGATCAAATTGTTCAGGCGAACCGCATCATCGCCGAGGGCGGACTCGGTCATAAACGCGAGGCTGGTAACGGCGCTGAACCCGAGCGTGTGAACAATATCGTGTTCATGGGTATGGGGGAGCCGCTCGCAAACTACAAGCGAGTAATGAACGCCGTTCGTCGTATGGTTGCCGATGCGCCCGAGGGGCTCGGTATGAGTGCTCGTGGGATCACGGTTTCTACTGTGGGCCTGGCTCCTGCAATTCGCAAGCTTGCGGACGAAGAGATTCCCGTGACTTTTGCTCTCTCGTTGCACGCTCCTGATGACAAGCTGCGCGATGAGTTGATCCCGGTGAACAGTCGATGGAAAGTTGACGAGGTGCTCGATGCGGCCCGTGCGTACTTCGAACGCACCGGTCGCCGCGTCTCAATTGAATATGCACTGATCAAGGATATGAACGACCACGGTTGGCGCGCCGAGTTGCTCGCGGAGAAGTTGAACGCTCGAGGCCGGGGCTGGGTGCACGTGAACCCGATCCCGCTGAACCCGACTCCAGGCTCGGTATGGACCCGAAGTGAGCCGAGTGTCACTCGAGAGTTCGTCGATCGTTTGAACGCTGCCGGTATTCCCACGACTCTGCGAGACACTCGTGGAAAAGAGATCGACGGTGCCTGTGGGCAGCTCGTCGCGTCTGAACAAGACAAGGCCGACGCAGCAAAGTTCGTGGCGGAGGCAGCCGCGCGATAGAAATCGTGCTTCGTCCATACCTTTCCTGCGGGCTGGGTGCACGAATAAGCCTTAGCAATGAGATATGCGTCTTTCATTCCTTTCGCTTATGATGGAGGAATGAGCACCACCCGTAACGCAGATCCACTCGGGGCCATCGACTCAACAGAGATGCGTATCCTGCATGCGCTCGCGACTACAGGTTCACTCACCTCGGCAGCGGCGAGCCTTGGTCTCAGCCAGCCTGCAGTGAGTCAGCGAATCAAGCGAGTCGAAACCCGCCTAGCCGTACCGCTGATCGAGCGGCAGGGGGGCGGGGCATCCGACTCACTACCGCTGGCAACATCTTGGCCGACCACGCGCGTACTGTTGTCGCAGAGATCGATGCTGCGCTCGCTGCGATTGACGACCTTCGTGGTGAGCGCGGAGGAACACTGCGTTTGGTTGGATTCCCGTCGGCGTCGGCAACGATTGTGCCGGCGATCATGCGCAAGCTTGCCGAGCAAGCACCGGACGTCTCACTCCAGTATCGGGAGGCTGAGCCTCCGGGTGCGATTGCTATGTTGCGTGATGGTGAAGTGGATTGCGCACTCATCTTTGATTACGAGGGTGCCGCGGAGCTTCCTGCGGGGAGCGTCTTTACTCCGCTCTGGCGCGAAACCGTGAGCTTGGTAGTGAGCGAGGATCGCGCTTCGGGTATCACCGCAGCCGATTTGGGTGATTTTGCCGCGGAGCATTGGATCGCTGGTTGCGAGAAGTGCCGGGGGGCACTTGCTTGCCGCGGCTAGTGAGAGCGGCTTCGAACCAGAAATTATTCAAGAAACGGACAATGTTCCCGCGATGCTAGCGATGGCCGCTGCCGGTGGTGCGGTGGCACTCGTGCCTGGGCTCGCCTTGGCCGCAGCGCGCACACTGCCTGAGGATGCGGCGGCACTTCCGCTTATGCCGCCTCGCTATCGAACCATTGGACTTGTATCTATGGATACCGCGAACGAAAGCCCACAGGTGCGCCTGTGTAAGCGGCTGCTCGCATCGGTCGATGGCACCTGTTGGAATCTGGAGAAGTATTGATGTCGGCCCCTGTTTCTGTTCGTACCCTGGGCCAAGACGCGAAGGCGCACGGTGTTCCGCGCACCCCTGAGGATCGCGCTCGACTGCAACGGCGCACGGTCGCAGTGCTTGCCGCCTCCACGATCTTGGGTGGGCTTGGCGCTGGCGCAGCATTATCGGTTGGTGCACTTCTTCTCGCTGAAGTAAGTGGCAACGATGCGATCTCAGGTCTTGCGTCTGCAATGTTTAACGCTGGCGCAGCACTCGCCGGTATTCCGCTGGCTCGGTTGGCTACGCGGCGCGGGCGCCGTCGAGCAATGATCAGCGGAAACCTTGTAGCGATGCTTGGCGCGCTGATCGCGATCTTTGGATCCGTGATCGGCCAGTGGTGGGTGCTTGCCTTCGGCATTGCGATGGTCGGCGTGGCAAGTGCCGTGCAATTGCTCTCACGCTTTACCGCCACAGACCTTGCGCTTCCGAAGAACCGCGCGCGCGATCTCTCGCTCGTTGTGTGGGCGATCACGGTGGGTGCGGTGGTCGGTCCCAATCTGCTTGGGCCCGGTGCCGCCGTGGGTGGGCTACTCGGACTGACCCCATTCGCAGGTGTTTTTGTGTTCCCCTTCATCGCACAGGGCTTGGCTGCGCTGGTGAGTTGGATCGGGCTACGCCCTGATCCTCTGCTGACTGCGCGTGCGATCGCCGCAAAGGAAGCAGCAGAGCACGACGCAGAACCTGAAGCACAGCCGGTAACAGAGCAGCACCCCGAACAGATCGAGCCGGAAGCACCTAGCGCTGGTGAGGGAATAAGTGCTGTTTCTCGTACCCCACTTCTCCTGACGATCCTCGCAATTGCCATGGCTCAGGCGATTATGGTTGCGTTGATGGCGATGACACCACTGCACCTCATGCACACCGCAGGCACTCCTGAGCTCGTTGGATTCACTCTCTCCCTGCATATCGCAGGCATGTACGCGCTTTCGCCACTCTTCGGCTTCCTCGCGGGGCGTATCGGGCGGCTTCCGACGATTGCCATCGGCTGGGTAGTGCTCTTGATTTCAATTGTGATTGCATTCCTTGCTGGCCCATCGCACCTGATGGTGCAGATCGCAATGACGCTCGTTGGTGTCGGCTGGGGCCTCGTGACGGTTGCAGGAGCGGCCCTCTTAACCGAGCTCGCACCGGTTGCTGAAAGGCCAATCTGGCAGGGGCGTTCAGACACATTCATGAGTGCTGCTGGTGCAGTTGCGGGCGCGCTTGCGGGTGTGGTGTTCGCGCTGGGTAATTTCTCGTACCTCGCGCTTGTGTCGGGCGGTCTTCTCGCACTCGGCGTTGTCGCGTCGATTCAGATCAGCGTGCACAAGCAACGCGCCAAGCGGAGCACACCGGTCACGCGAACGGTCTAAACTAGTGATCGATGTCTACAGTCAGTGATCCCCAGTTCTCAACCGCAACCGGCAGCGATGTTCGGGTGCGATTCTGCCCATCACCAACCGGTACGCCGCACGTGGGCATGGTTCGTACGGCGCTCTTTAACTGGGCGTATGCCCGGCACACCGGTGGAACCTTCATCTTCCGCATCGAAGATACCGATGCGGCCCGCGATAGCGAGGAGAGCTACGGGCAGATTCTCGATTCTCTGCGTTGGCTTGGTCTTGACTGGGACGAAGGGGTTGACGCTGGCGGGCCTCACGGACCCTACCGTCAGTCCGAACGTGGCGATATCTACCGTGAGATCGCGGATCGCCTGCTCGAAGCGGGCTATCTCTATGAGAGCTACTCGAACGCAGAAGAGATCGATGCGCGTAACGAAGCTGCGGGCCGTCCGAAGCAGCTCGGCTACGACAATTACGATCGCGACTTAACCGACGAGCAGAAGGCTGCGTTCCGTGCGGAGGGCCGCGAGCCAGCTTTACGCTTCCGGGTGCCAGAGATTGATCTGGGCTTCGACGACATGGTGCGGGGAGAGATCAACTTCCCTGCGGGCAGCACCATTGACTACGTAGTGGTGCGCCCGAACGGTGCCCCGCTCTATACGCTGACGAACCCCGTCGACGACGCGCTCATGGGGGTCACCCACGTGCTGCGTGGTGAGGACTTGCTTTCCTCGACACCTCGTCAGGTTGCGATGCACCGCGCACTTGTGGCGCTCGGTATCGAGCAGGCGATCCCGCGCTTCGGGCATCTTCCGTACGTACTCGGCGAGGGGAACAAGAAGCTTTCAAAGCGGGATCCCGAATCAAACCTGTTGCATCACCGTGACCGTGGCTTCATCCCCGAAGGCTTACTGAACTACCTCTCGCTGCTTGGGTGGTCGATCGCCGCAGATCGAGACATCTTCACGAGCGAAGAGATGATCGCAGCATTCGATGTCGTTGACGTGAACCCGAACCCGGCTCGCTTCGATCAGAAGAAGGCCGACTCGATCAACGCAGACCATATCCGACTGCTTTCGGAAGAAGACTTCGGCCAGCGAATCTTGCCCTACCTCATCGCAGGCGGCGCGCTACCTGTAGAGCCAAGTGAGGCGCAGCTTGCCACCGTTCGTGCGGCGGTTCCCCTGGTGCAGAGCCGGGTGACTGTGCTCAGCGAGGTCATTGGGATGATGGGTTTCCTGTTCACCACCGCAGATGTGCTCGAGTACCAAGATGATGCACTGAAGTCATTGGGTGATGGCGCGATTCAGGCACTTCAGGCCGGCATTGGGGCGCTTGAACCGTTGGGTGAGGATCAGTGGACCACCGAAGCTATTCAAGTTGCCCTGCAGGGTGCGCTGGTTGATGGCCTCGGGCTGAAGCCTCGAGTGGCGTTTGGTGCGTTGCGCGTAGCAGCATCCGGCCGTCGCGTGTCGCCGCCGCTCTTCGAATCGTTTGAGCTGATGGGGCGTGACGAGACCCTTGCTAGGCTTCGTCGGCTGGCGACTCACCTCGCGGGCAACGCCGCTTAGGGCAAGTTCGACACATGGAGTCGCGAGTGGGTGAGCAGGCATCGGTCGGCGCAGGGTCAGAGGATTCCTCGAAATACATGACCCCCGGGGCCAAAGCTGCCGCTGTGGGAGCCCGATACACGACCATTTCCGCAATGTTTGTGGGGATCCTGCTCATCTCAAACGTGGTCGCTGTGAAGCCGATTGCATTTGGTGCGATTACGATTGGCGATTTTTCCCTCCCACTCATTTTTGATGGGGGAGTGTTCCTCTTTCCGCTCGCCTATGTGCTCGGCGACGTGATTGCAGAAGTCTATGGGTTGAGAGCATCCAGGCGAGCAATTTTCACCGCGTTCGCGCTGGCGTTACTTGCCTCACTCACCGTGTTCGTCGTGCAGGTGTCACCACCCGCGGACGGCTGGGAAAACCAGGACGCGTTTGCGGCCGTGCTTGGATTTGTCCCGAGGATCGTGGCTGCGAGCCTGGTCGCCTTCCTTGTCGGGCAGCTGATGAATGCGTGGGTACTTGACCGCTTGCGTAGGCGCACCTCGGGCCGCTTCCTGCGAACCAGACTTATTGGCTCAACCGTGGTCGGGCAACTCTTCGACACGATCATTTTTTGCACGATCGCTTTCGCTGGCATCATCACGGGTATCGATTTCGTGATGTACGTGGTTCTCGGTTACCTCGTGAAGGTACTCGCCGAGGTCGTGCTGTTGCCCATCACCACCAGAGTGATCAAAGCTGTGCGCAGGGCAGAAGCGAACGCTTAACTGCGCTTCCCCTGCTTCGCAAGCACCTCTTCGCGCAGTTCGACAAATGTGTCGTCGATGATGCTCTGACGAATCTGATCGACGAGCCTCACGATGAAACGTTCGTTGTGAATCGTCGCGAGGGTTGACCCGAGCATCTCGTTTGCCTTGAACAGGTGGTGCAGGTACGCGGCGGTGTAATTTTCGCATGTGTAGCAATCGCACTCTGCGTCGAGCGGCTCGAACTTGCGTCGTTGCCCGGCGGATTTTGCGTTGATTCGCCCGTGGGACGAGTACATAGTTCCACCGCGTGCTTGGCGCGAGGGGGCCACACAGTCGAAGGTGTCGGCGCCAGCAGCGATTGCGG
This sequence comes from Leucobacter sp., assembly GCA_034676385.1. Lineage (GTDB taxonomy): Bacteria > Actinomycetota > Actinomycetes > Actinomycetales > Microbacteriaceae > Leucobacter. The sequence continues at coordinate 1,806 of JAUCCH010000063.1, read as the reverse complement.
CGAAGAGGTCATCTGGTTCTGAGATGCCGAGAAGGTGCCGGGGCTTGTTTTCGGGGAGTTCCTCGTTGACCCACCCCACGATGGTTCCCAGCATACTTTTCTCGAGCGCGCCACCAATTCCGAAGCCATCGAAGGTTTGCTCGGTGGCGTCGTTGCCGGTCAGTCTCGCGAGCCCGCGCGCAGCGTTTCGGCGGAGATCCTCGTATTGAGCTCCCTGAACCACACCGAATAGTGCCTGATAGGGGCGGTGCTGGCGCGATTCGGTTTGGCGGGCATGCTCATCGAGGCAGCGAATGGCCCATCGTTCGGTGCGTTCAACGGAATCCTCTTGGTACTCACGGGTGTTGAACAGAGTTGTGCACTCATCGAAGGCAAAGATGATGTCGGCGCCCAACTGGTGCTGGATACTCATTGACACCTCGGGGGTGAACCGGTGGGTATCGCCGTTGATGAATGATTTGAAGGTGACGCCATCTTCGTCGACGTGCGCGAGGCGCTCTTTGTTCTTCGCTACGACCTGTGCCTCTGAGTGGGCGGTCTCAGTCATCGAGATCACCTTCTTGAATCCCACGCCGAGTGACATGACCTGGAACCCACCCGAATCGGTGAAGGTCGGGCCGTGCCAGTTCATGAACTTTCCAAACCCCCCGGCAGCATCGACGATGTCGCTGCCAGGCTGGAGGAACAAATGGTACGCGTTTGCGAGTACCGCTTGGCCGCCAAGCTCGGAGACTGTCTCTGGCAACATCGCCTTAACTGTTGCCTTCGTACCCACGGGGATGAAAGCTGGAGTTTGGATATCTCCGTGCGGAGTGTGAATGACCCCCGCCCGACCAAGTGGCCGACCATCAGGGGCCTCAGCACCGCCGGTATCAAGCCGGTGCGTGAGATCGAAGCTGAAGTCGTTGGGTGAAGGGGCTGCCTGTTCGGGCGCTACATGCGATGACACCTGACCATTCAACCAGCACTAAGGCACTAAGGGCCAAGCAGCGCTCCGCGTGCCGAGCGTGGTCTTGGCCGCCCCGGCGAAGGGTGAGTAGCGCGAGCGACAAGCGACTAAGGCACTAAGGGCGAAGCAACGCTTCGAGGACCGAACGCGCCCTTGACCGCGCCTGGTGAGGGGTAAGAGGTGAAAAGCGCAAGTGACTGGTAAGGCACGAAGGGCGAAGCAACGCTTCGCGTGCCGAACGTGCCTTGGCCGTCCCGGCCAAGGGTGAATAGCGTGAAGCGCAAGTGACTAAGGCACTAAGGGCGAAGCAACGCTTCGGCGCCGAACGTGCCTTCGCACCTGCCCCGGCCAAGGGTGAATAGCGTGAAGCGCAAGTGACTAAGGCACTAAAGGCGAAGCAACGCTTCGCGTACCGAACGTGCCTTGGCCGCCCCGGCCTAGGGGTGAAATAGCGTGAAGCGCAAAGCGACTAAGGCACTAAGGGCGAAGCAACGCTTCGCGCACCGAACGTGCCTCGGCCCTAACCCCGCCAAGGGGCGGAAGGCAGCGTCAAGCCGCAGACTGCGCCATGGTTCTGGAGACCGGGGTTACCCCCGTTTGCAGTGACGGCCTAAACGGCTTGTCGTCAAGGATCTCAGGGAGCGACACGCCCGGATGTAGGGCGCGTTTGCGGGAGGGGTCAAATCCGTCCTATAGTTAACTCTCGTTGGCAGGAACGGCGGAAAGCGAAACTGCCAGTGAAAATCTCCAAAGGCGGCGGGTTGATTCAACTCGTCGCTTGTTATATGATGGAGAGCCTCGAAGCTCTTGAGAAACATTATTCGGTAATGCGCTCGAGGACCAGTGAGGTAAAAGAT
>JAUCCH010000062.1:0-31204 GCA_034676385.1 Leucobacter sp. | reverse complement strand
CAGCGGTGCCACGGTGCGCGAGCTGGTGATCGGCGAAGGCCTGCTCAGCGCCGCGCAGCTCGACCTGCTGCTCAGCCCGCAAACCATGCTCGCGCCGCAGCGCGCCGCCTGATGATGTGCCCCGTGCTGATCCTCCACACCGGGGGCACCATCGGCATGACCGGCTCGCCCGACGGCCTGCGGCCGATGGCCGGCTTCGGCGCGGCGCTCGGCGCACAGTTGCGGGCGACGGGCGCGCCGGATTGCGACATCGTCGAGCTGGCACCGCTGATCGACAGCGCCAACCTGCAGCCGGCGCACTGGCGCCACATCGCCGAGGCACTGCTCAGCCGCTGGGACGACTACGCCGGCTTCGTGGGGCGCCGCACGGCACCGACACCATGGCGTGGAGCGCCTCGGCGCTGTCCTTCATGCTGCGCGGTGCCGACAAACCGGTGGTCGACCGGCGCGCAGATCCCGCTGTGGCAGCCGCGCACTGGGTCACAAAGTCAATGCCGAATGCGAAATACTCGACTCTGCCGAACCATTAATGATGTTCGGCCGGAAAGAGGGCGTTGGATCAAGAAACTCCGTCGAGTCAAACAGGGAGTAAGTTGACGTCGCGGTCTCCCAGGTTACGGTGACGTTGTCTCCGGTAGTCGTACTAGAAGTCGGCACCCAAGTGGGCGGGGGCGCATCCGCGAAGGCCGTCGGTCCGATGAGGAACCCAGCCAAGACAAGAGCGGTAGCTGCAGAGACAGCCGAGAACGTTCGATTTGTGTGCCGCATGATGACGGCCTCCTGGTTCAAGAAAGGCGGCTCCATTGCCGCAGTTGGCGTCACCGTACACTCACTTCCCGGGCTCTACAAGGGAGAGGGCTTTACTTACATTTTCGTACTGCCAGAGAGGCTAATGTTGCCCGAACACCGCAGGTGGGCGAGCATGATTCCTCACACCCGCCCACCTATCCGTGGGATCTACGTACCGTACTGCTACCGCACTGGCACTGGTTCGTTCGATTCAACCTCGGGCGCATGCAGTGCTTGCGTTGCAGCTTTTGCATCTACTGCGCTCGGCGCGGCTATTTGCTCACCCTGTTCGCCCTCAACATCAGCATTGTCGAAGGCAACCCCGCGGCGGGGAGCGTTGTAGAGATCAGTATCGAGGATCCCCTCGCGCTTTGCCACGATGGTCGGCACAAGGGCCTGCCCCGCAACGTTCACTGCAGTGCGCCCCATGTCGACGATCGGGTCAACCGCGAGCAACAGCCCCACGCCTTCGAGTGGCAACCCGAGGGTCGAGAGCGTCAGAGTGAGCATGACAGTCGCGCCGGTGGTTCCGGCAGTCGCCGCGGACCCGACCACAGAGACCAGCACAATCAGCAGGTACTGCACGATCGAGAGCTCAATGCCGAAGAACTGCGCGATGAAGATAGCCGCAACCGCGGGGTACACCGCGGCGCAACCGTCCATCTTGGTCGTGACGCCCAGCGGCACAGCGAATGCCGCGTAGCTACGGGGCACCCCAAGATTACGTTCGGTCACGCGCTCGGTGAGCGGCAAGGTACCGATGGACGAGCGGCTCACAAAACCGAGCTGAATCGCGGGCCACGCACCAGAGAAATACTGACGGACGGAGAGCCCGTGCGCCTTGATCAGCACCGGGTAGACGACAAACAGTACGAGCGCGAGGCCTATATAGAGCACCGCCACAAACCAGGTGAGTGATCCCATCTTTGACCAACCGTATTCGACCACGGCATTGCCAATAAGGCCGAGCGTGCCGATAGGCGCAATACGAATGATCCACCAGAGCACCTTCTGAATGATCGCGAGCGCCGACTCAGTCAGCTTGATGAACGGCTCGGCCTTCTCGCCGATCTTGAGCGCCGCAATACCGACCGCTGCAGAGATGATGATGACTTGCAACACATTGAAGCTTGCGCTGGCTGATACCGCACCGGTCTCACCAACGCTGGCATTCACGCCGAGGCCGAGGAAGTTTTGGGGAACTAGCCCGATCAGAAAGTTCCACCAGGTGCCAACGGCATACGGATCAGCGGGAGTCAGGTCCAACCTGCGGCCGCAGTGCCGGGCTTCAGCACCACACCAAGAACGATGCCGATTGTCACCGCGATCAGTGCGGTAATCGCGAACCAGAGCAGGGTTTGACCTGCGAGCCTGGCGGCATTTGTGACCTTTCGAAGGCCGACAATACTCGACACGATTGCCGTAAAGATGAGTCGCACAACTGCGGCTTTCAGCAGCGAAACATAGCTTGAACCGATCACCTTGAGCGTCGCTTGTAATCCGTTTGGATTGCCTGCAGCGTCGGGGCCGAGATTGAGCGCTACCGCGCCGAGCACTAGCCCAAGCACAAGGGCGGCGAGGATATGCCAGCCGAACGAGGTGGTCCAGCCTGGCAGGCGTCGCCCCTTCTTCGGTGTTGCCGTGAGTGAGGTCACGTTGGGGTCCTTTCGGAGATTGGATTGGGAGGTTTGGCCGCCCGAATCTCCGATGTCACGCCGCGCTGATGGCCCCCACCGGAGGCCCCTGCGCAACCGAACAAAAGTTACTCTAGCAATACATTCACTTTAATTATGTCTGCGATTACCTTTTGTTACACATGCGGGGTCACACACGTTTCGTAGAGCCCTGGAAGTGAACTGAAATGCGAGCAACTGTGCAGCGTGCACACACCCACACTTCAATCCCGCAGTAACCTTGGCAGCACAGGCGGCGCTGCCCGTTCACAGTGCTGCCACGAGAGGAGCTTCCATGCCCATTCGCCTGACACGCACCACCGACGCTCACCCAAGCGCGCTCGTTCTACGCCCGACCTCCCACACCGAGAACACGACCGGAGCCAGCCCGGCAGCGTCCCCAGCTCCGGTGCCGTTCGGCCTCCCAACCTCATCACCCGGAGTACTCAGCGCTCCCGCACTATCCGCGATCAAAAGCTCACCCGAAGAACTCCGCAACTGGGGTCGAGCTGCCGGAGAGTATGTCGCGCTAATAAAGGACCACCGTGAAGGCGAGGTGATCCTCGACCTCCTAGATATCGATATCCCCCTGGCACAGTTCAGACACCTCGTCGCTGGCGCGCTTGAAGGCATTGACGAGGTAGGCCAGAGCACTCCCGACAGCAACTCCACTGACGTCCACCTTGCGATCGCTCCGAGCCTGACCGACGAGTCCGTTGAGCTGATCCTCACTGAAGAGCTCTCAATTCGGCGAGCGATTCGACTCGCAATCGAGCTCACAGATGCACGCTCAAACCAGCTCACCCCCGAGGTGTTTGCTGAGCGCGCGAGCGAGATCGCTCAGCGGATGGGCTTCGGCTTCAGGAGTACCGGAGCCACCGAACTTCGCGAACAGGGGTTCGGAGGCATCACCGCCATCGGGCAGGGATCAGCCAAGGAACCGTCGCTCATTGAGCTCTGGTACACCCCCGGCAAGCAGCCGGGTAACGAGCCACCTCAGCAGGCCATCGCCATCGCGGGTAAGGGCGTAACTTTCGATACCGGTGGCCTTTCCTTAAAGCCACCGACCGGCATGTACTCAATGCACACGGACTGCGCTGGGGCCGCCACTGTACTTTCCGCCCTCGTGGCACACGCTGAAATCGGAAGCCAGACACCCGTCTACGTGGCACTCCCTTTGGTCGAGAATATCCCCGGCCCTGACTCGATTCGTCCCGGTGATGTCGTTACCATGCGCAACGGCATCGGGCTTGAGATCATCGACACCGACTTCGAAGGTCGTGTGATTCTTGCCGACGCGGCAGCGAGGCTCTCTGAGTCGAATCCCCGCGCCCTCCTCAGTTTCGCGACGCTAACATACCAAATTCAGATCGCGCTTGGCCCAGAAATTGCGGGACTTTTTGGTCGCGACAAGGATCTCACTGACCGGATGCTCACAGCAGCGGAGAGCGCTGGTGAAGCGCTCTGGTCGATGCCATGGGCGACCAGGTATGCAGACCAGCTCATCTCGACGGCGCCTGATGCGGCCCTTCGCAACCACCCCCTGCGCGAAACCGGGAGGGCAATCACGGCAGCGCTCTTTATCGGTGAATTTGTGCCGAATGAGATTCCATTTGCACACATCGACTTCGCGGGTCCGACGGTACGCAACACCCCAAGTGGCCCGGCCGCAACCGGGTACGGTGTGCGCACGATCGTTGAGCTGCTGCGCGACTGGGCTTGATCCTCGACGAACTCCCTCGGTTGACTCGTTTGGTGACCGTGCCGAGGTCACCCGGGTCCAATGAAAGTTTGCGAGAACACACACAAGCCCAACGAACCCAGAACAGACGAAGCACCCGCCCCCGAGAAGGGGCGGGTGCTTCGTTTTGGACCTAGCTGCTAGCGAGTCGCGGCCGCACGCAACTCCTGAGTTGCCGCCTCGTCAATCTTGAGGTCATCAGTAATCACGACACTGTAATCGCGCTGGGCCGCCTCAACGGACACGAAGCCGTTGCGCAGATCCTTTACGATCGCATCGAAATCTCGCTCGAGCGGGTCGCCGTAGCCACCACCACCACCGGTTGCGTTAACCAACACGTCGCCGGCTTCCAAGTGGTTGTAGCTACCGCCTTGCCAGACCTCTCGCTCCGTTCCCGGGTTGAGAATGACCGCGTTAGTTACGCCCTCATTGCCACCAGCAACGGCCCAGGGGTTCGTTTGGGTCTTGTAGGCCAGCATGATCCCGATACCAGGGGCAGTGAATCGGTAGGCGCGGCTAATGCCCACGCCACCGCGATGCTTGCCCGCACCTGAACTGTCTTCGCGGTAACCATAGTGTTCGAGGAAGAGCGGTGTACGCATCTCGAACACCTCGACTGGCGTGTTCCGGCATCCGGGCTCAGACAGGTGCATGATGCCGTCCTCACCGTCATGAGTTGCGGAGCCACCGAAACCAACTGCCTCGTTGCTGCCGTCCTGCCACAGCTCACCGGTGCGCGGGTTAGTGCCCAGTCCGATGAACGCCCCAACGTCGCCGCCGGAGCAGGCTGGGATCAGGTCGGGCAGTCCCTGCGAGAGCGCCTTCAGGATCACTTCACCAGCCAGCAAGCCGGTCCAAAGCGTGAAGGTGGGCATGGGGTGCACGGCGTGCACGACCGACCCAACCTCGGTGACCACGCGCATCGGTGCGAAGTTGCCTGCCACCACCGGCGAATCCGGCGTGGTGATCGACTTGAAGATCAGGCACGATGCCGCCTCGGTGAGCCCGACCGGCACGTTCACGGGCCCCTTGACGTCCTTCGCGCTTCCGGTCCAGTCGATCACCATCTCCTCATCGGTGATCGTGACGGTGCACTGCAGCTTCACGAGCTGCCCCACATCCACGCCGTCCTCGTCAACGTAATCGACCGCAGTCCAAGTGCCCTTCGGCAGCTTGGCCAGGGCGAGGCGAGAAAGCTTCTCACCGTGTTCGTTGATCGCCTTCATCGCCGCGGTCAGGGTATCGACGCCATACTTCTCGGCGAGCTCCTGCGTGCGCTTCACGCCGGTGAAGCACGCCGAAACCTGCGACTGGATGTCTCCAATCGTGTGGCGAGGGCGGCGGCTGTTGAACTTGATGATGTTAAACACGTCATCATTTCGCACACCGCGACGGTACAGCTTCGAGGCGGGCATCATCAGGCCCTCCTGAGCGATATCAGTCGAGTCCATCACATAGCCCGGATCCTTCTGATTCAGGTCGGTGACGTGCACGCGGCAGGTTGCGAAACCAATCAACTCATCTTCAAAGTGGATCGGCGCGAACACCAGCGGATCGAGTGCGTGGGCGCTCGACCAGTAGGGGTAGTTCAGAATGAACACGTCGCCCGGCTCCATCGCATCTTTCCCGAGGAAGTTGATGGCGTGCTTCACACCCGCATCATTGCCACGAGTAAAGACGGCTACGCCGGGGGTATCGGCGACAACATCGCCGTTTGCGTCGTGCAGACCGATGCCGTAGTCGTGCACTTCATAGACCACAGTGTTGTAGGCCGTGCGGCAGAGGTTTCGAGCGATCTCTTCGGCGGCAGCCAGCAGGCCGTGGCGAATGATCTCGGTGGTAATTGCGTCTACCATGTCAAGCACCCTTCTGTGCGTGGTGGATAGAAATTGTGAGTTCACCGTAGATGCCAACCTCAAGGCGGTCACCTTCGTGTAGCACCGTAGTGGCGGTGTGCTCGGTCACAACGGCAGGGCCCTCAATGACGTCGCCGGCGAGCAGAGTCTCCCGCGCGACGAGCGTGTAATCTACCGTCTCGTTGTTCGGCAAGACCACCGCACGTGTCGACACCGGGTAGGTTTCTCCCGCGGCACGAACTGCAACCTTCGGAATTGACGGCTTGTCGACCACTCCGACCGCGGAAAGGCGCAGTGTGGTGAGCTCTACCGGGTCCTCCATGACGTGGCCGTACTGGCGTTCGTGCAGTTCATCGAATTCTGCTCGGATTACTTCGCGAGGATCGCTTCCGTCGGACGGGTACTCGACCGCAACCGAGTGCTCCTGCCCGAGGTAACGAACTTGCACGGCACGGTGGAAGAGCCTCGCCTTGGCACCAAAGCCTTCCTCTTCAAGCATGGCTGCCGCTTCGCGCTCCATGTCTTTGAACATGGCATCAGTTTCTGCCGGGTCAAGGCTACCGAGTAGCTGCACTGAGGTACGTGACAGGTCGTGCTGCACGTCAGCCATGAGCATGCCCAGCGCCGAGAACGCACCCTGGCCCGGTGGCACGATGACCTCGGGAATACCGAGCTCGCGAGCAACATCGACAGCGACGAGACCGCCACCGCCGCCGAAGGAAAGGAGCGAGAAGTCCTTTGGATCGTGGCCGAGTTCGATCGTGATCGCACGCACAGCACCCATGATCTTCGTGTTGGAGATACGCAGCATGCCACGGGCAAGTTCGCTCACTGGCAGGCCGAGGCTCTCTGCAATTGGCTGCAGAGATGCGATCGCCTTGTCACGGTCAAGGGTGAGCTCCCCCACCGAGCGGGGTATCTACTCCGAGGTAACCGACGGCAAGAGCCGCATCTGTGAACGTAGGCTCCGTGCCTCCGCGACCGTAAGCCGCGGGACCAGGCACCGCACCCGCACTCTTCGGCCCGACCTGCAGCGCGCCGGCCTCATCGAGGTAACCGAGCGAGCCGCCACCCGCACCAATGGTGTGGATGTAGAGCGAAGACGTGTTGATGGGGAGGCCCTCAAACTGAGCACCGTGGTAGAGCACGGGATTGCCGCCAAGGACCAACAAGGCATCAAGGCTGGTGCCGCCCATGTCGATGGTGATGAGGTTGGGCCGATCGATCAGTTTTGAGAAGCCAGCCGCACCGACCACTCCGCCCGCGGGGCCGGAGAGAATGAGGTTGACCGGCTGTTCGCGAGCGGTCGACGCGGTCATCGCGCCGCCACCCGAGCGTGACATGAGGAACTGCCCGTCAAAACCACGCGCTGCGAGCTCGTTTTCTAGCGTCTGCAGGTAGTTGTGCATGATCGGTTTGATGTAGGCATCAAGCACCGCGGTGCTTGTGCGCTCGTACTCGCGGTACTCACGAGAAAGCTCGTGAGACACGGTGACCTGCACGTTTGGTGCTTCTTCGCTCAAGATCTCACGCATGCGCTGCTCGTGCTGGGGCGCGATGTAGGAGTGCAGGAAAGTTACCGCAACTGCGTCGTACTCGCGACGAGCGATCTCACGCGCAAGCTCACGGGCTTCTTGCTCGTCGAGCGGCGTCGCGATGCTACCGTCGAACAGACTTCGCTCCGAGACCTCAAATGTGTCGTACCGCTCGAGCAGCGGTTGGGGCTTGCGGTATTTGATGTCGTACATCGGCACGCGGTCGGTACGCCCAAGCAGATAGACATCACGGAATCCCTTGGTCGCGATCGTCGCAATGCGGGCACCTGAGCGAGTCAGCAGCGCGTTCAGTCCAAGCGTGCTGCCGTGGTTGAACCGCTCAACGTCACGCAGGTCAGCCTCTGCTTTGTCGAATGCGGCAAGGACACCCTCTGCGGGTGCCTTCGGAGTCGTCGGCACCTTCTCGAACCGAAGCTCTCCGGTTCCGGGTACCAGCTTTACGACGTCAGTGAATGTTCCACCGACGTCAATAGCGACACGAACTTTTTCGGTCATTAGTTGCCTCCCTAGGCGATCAATTTTCTTTGGCGGCGCGCAACTAGGCGCGCTTCACTCCGTGGTCGACGCGGAAGAGTCGACCGACACCGATCTCGGCATCGGCAAGCAGCGCCGAGAGTTCTGGGGCTGTACGCGAGCGCTGAGGGTGATCGAGCCACTCCTGGTAGCCGGCTTCGTCGGGCCATTCGGCACAGACAACGATCTCGCCGGAGCCATCGGTGGCTACTGCAATATCTGATGAGAACTGACGAGTCAGGTCAAGCGACTCTTGAAGAATCTGTTCCTTGCGGTACAGCTCAAGAATGCGCTCGGAGTTCTCAGGTGTGGTTTTCAGGGTTAGTACTGAACGGATCATGGTGATCGCTTCTCCTTGACGCAGGTAAGGAGAGTCATCATGGCCACTCGAGTGTTCAGTCATTCACATGCGGAACATCTTCGTTCGTGGTCGATTGCTCTCAATGAGCCGGAGGAAATCCAGCTAGTGCGACAGTACCTTTGGGCCAAGTCACTTCCGTGTGCAGCGTGCACACTTCAGCAGCGATGAGTCGGTCATTTTTCCCATTTGTCCCGGGAAGAGGCATTTTCCCTCTGCACGGCAGACAGCAACATGAACAGTGAAAGCACCTGAGACGGGTCAGAAAGTGGCACTCCGAGCTCTTCTGCCCTCCGAACGCGCGCCTGCAGGGTATTTCTATGCACTCCGAGAAGCTCCGCCGCGCGCGAGATCGATCCTCGGGAGGCAAGGTACGCGACCACCGCCGCGGTGATTTCCTCGGCCTGAGCGTCTGCAAGGAGATCCGGCACGAGCATGCCAGCTAGGCGCTCTGCCAGACGGGCAGGTACTAGCCGCTCGAGCAGGTGCCCCTGAATCTCTTCGAACTCGATGAGATCTGGATCCTTCGGTGCCGATCGGTACCGCGATCCTCGCAGCCAACCAAGCCTCACGAACGCTATCGACCATGGCCGCGCGGTCGCCGTAAGCGCGCGAGATACCGACGCTCAACCCAAGCACCCGAGCATCGTAATATCCGTCTTGAATGATGCTTGAAAGCAAGTCGCTCGACCCAGCACCCCCCGTGGGCACAAAGGCCAGCCAGCCGCCATCGATCGGCGCAAGCGGCACATCGGGAAAGTGGCGCTGCCACACCTGGTGCACCGCGGCACCGAGGTTCTCTCGGCTGCCCACAAGAATGCAGACGCTTCGGAAGGATTTGCCGATCGAATGCAACGATTCGAACAACGCGTCGCTCGCAGGCTCATCGAGCATGCTCAAATCGCTCTCGTTGAGCAACGAAGCGAGCGACATTGTCGGCAGCGACTCGAGGATCGACTCGAGTCTTGATTGATACAGGAGCGCCCGCAAGGTCGGGGCTGCGGCGTGAAGCATTTGCTCCACGTAGTCTCGCGGAAAGCTTTCTACGCCAAGGATTGCCAACCTTGTGTCGGAATTACCTTGCGGGATTGGCACCGACACCGACTCGTCTGCCGCCGCTTGGGTATGCACAAGCGGCGGCAGAGAGGGCGAGCCCCCTTCTTCGTCTGCCGGATCCTTCACATCCATGGTGACTGTATCGGACACACGTATCTGTACGTGGGCACCTTCGAACTCGCGTGAGATCAGGCGCAGGAGCGCGGGAATGTTCTCGACCCCATCCAAACGCTCAGTAAAAGCTTGCACGTGGGCGATGACCCCAGCGCGAGCAATACCGAGCTGGATAGCCATCTCAATACCGAGCCGCGAAACATCCCGATCTGCAGAGATGAGCGTCACGTCAAGCCTGCGGGCAATTTCGATCGCCGCGTCGGTCACCGCGTTTGCCGGAGACACCACCGCGCAAGCTCTCCTCTCCCACGCATAGTGCAGCGCCGCTGAGACGATCCAGCTTCCGGCGGGCACATCGTCGGTGAGCAACACTATGGTGTCTGGGCCGACGGTCATGATCTCTTCGATCTCGGTGATCAACACGAGGTCTTGCACTCGTGTGGTCTGATCCGACTGGAAGTGCACCCCCAGGTCTGCAAGTGGGCGCGACTGCAGAAGGTCCCGAAGATCCACCGCATAGCTTGCATACTGCCCGTTCCCATACGGCCTCATGCGTCCTGCCCCAATCCTCGAAATGCTTTTGGTCCGGCAAGCTCGATGCCCTCTGGCGTATACCAGGCGGCATCTGCATGCATCACCACAATGTCGATCATGTTTCCCACCCAGAGATCCTCAATCGTTGCCGGGTTTCCATCGTGCGCGTGCAGCATCGTAATGATGTCAGGTACGGAGGCGCGGATCGCCCCGTCAACCAAGAGGATCACCACCTCGTTCTGAATCATGAGCTGCACGACACGGCCGTGGGTCTCTTCTACGAGCACGACACTTGAGGGCCTGGCAGTTTGCCCGGGAAGGGTTCCGCGTGCGAACCAAGCCAGGTCACTCACTCGCGCTCGGATCGAAAGTTTTACTCCCACAGTGCGGCGAAGCGCCTCATATTTTTCTTCGATCGGCTGCTCAGCGTTGAGGATATTGCCGATCGTGAGCAATTTTGTGAGGCTCTTCCGCACGCCAAAGCGAGCGGCAGTGCTCGCCTTCATTGGGTAGCTCACCGTTGCGGCCCAGCCCCCATACACGCCAGCAAGGGCACGAAGCACTCGATCTACCCGAGTGGGTTCTTCCACCTGCACGAGTGCTGTTTCGCCAGTGGCACCGGCCGCAGCGACCGGACCAGCCGGAAGGCCCGCGAGGGTGAACACCGTTTGATTCACGAGTGGAAGCACTCTTCCCATGGGGTCTACGTCGACGACCGGCACACCGAACTGCGCGGCGACGAGTGGAGGCACCATCGCGTTCAGACCGCCAGCTGCGAGCGGCATCACTCCCTGAATTGGGGCACCACAAGCGTCTTGCAAGAGCTCGAGACTACGAATGAACTCATCCCCAACGGGGCGAAGGTCAGCAGGGGCAAGACCATTGCTGACATATCCGGTAGCGACAATAAGTGCATCATCGTCGAGTTCTTCCGGAGCACATAGCTCAGGAAGGTTGCCGCTGTCTCGCATTTGCGCGATCACACGATCCGTCTGTTCGCCCGTCCAGTCCGGACTAATCATGCACGCCGTAAACACAGCCCCCGTGTGGAGATCCTGGATATCGGCTTCTCTGAGTTTCATCACTTGGCACTCTCCGTAAGAAACCGAGACGGTCGCTGCCCACCAATACCCCGCACTCGAACCGCGACAGTATTCGAGTTTTCATATGATGCACCAATGATCCTCGACTCCAGTATCCGCACCTCGGATGGGGACACTCCGTTCGAGACGAGGCGCATTCTTACTTTCGTCTCGTTCGCGAGGAGCACCTGGTCCTTCTCAATCTCGCTTCGAATCTTCACGTCTTGCTCGAGCCATTCCACGAGAGGAGCACACGCTGCACCAAGCCCCGCGAGATCCACGCTTGAGCGCACATGTCTGCTCTTCGAAAGCCGGGGGTTCACCGAGGTATCAATGCGGTCCACATTTGCGACCACGACCGGCACCCCCATCCAGTCACCAATGAGGCCCTCACTATTCGGAATCAGTTGTGCAGTCCTCGTAGCAATGACCTCCGAAGACGAAATCTTAGATCGAGACGAGTACGCGGGAGTGCCGTCTGCCATCTCACCAAGCACTTCCCCGTCTACCCGCTGAATCACAATCCAGCCGTCGTCTACTCCAGCAATTGTGGCGGCCCCTACGAGCTCGGCTGCGGAGGCCGAGAGCATGGAGTGCACCGGTTTCACCGCAAGTGCAGAAAGCGGGGCCGATCCACCGTCATTGGTCATGACAAACAGTCGCGCGTGCGGAACAAGCTTCGCAGCGACCGCCGCCAAAGCTGTAATAATGCGCTGACCCTCAGCAAGCAGCGCACTGTTGATGACCGATGTACGCTCCCTTACCGCGAAGGAGCTGTTGTGGAACGAGTGGGAGTGCGTGACACTCGCCGGATTGGCCTCAGCAAAAAGAATTCGGCTAGCTTCTAGCTCATGGTTGGAGTTCACCGAAGCGCCCACCCCGGTCAGCACATATCTTCGCCCTGCTGGCGCATCTTTCGCAATCCGGCGAAGTCCTTCTACATCCAAAGCGGCAATTTCTTCACCCTCTTTCGTGAAGCCGCCGGTCACGTGCTGAACGTGTTCGGCATACTGCGCCGTTGTTTCTCCACTGTATGAATGCGCGGCATCCGTCGGAGGCCGGGGAGCGATCCTGACCGCAGTCACGGTTTCAAGCGGCGAGGGAACGAGCAGGCGGCTCACGTCAAATGTGATTGACAGCCCGGGTGAGCGCTGATCCCTAGGTACGTGCAGCCGAATCAGCAGCTGCTCAAACGCGGCACCGAGGTCGTCGGAGACCGTAGCGACCACGGTCTCCGACCCTCGAATCTGCCCATCATCAACGAGTACCCCGAATATTGCTTCTTCGGTGATACGTACGCCGATCCGCATGATTCTCCTTCGGGTCTCCCCTACTACCCTGTCATACGGTTCGGCGAGTCGCGTTCAGTTTTGGTTAATCAAAACTGGCCCGCATGTGCGACCGGTCAGGATTTTCGTAACCGCTTGACTAGCAGGCTGTCGGCGGCAACCGCGACGAGGATCAGTACGCCGGTCACCACCTGCTGGTAGGTCGTGTCCCAACCCATGAGGTTGAAGCCGTTTCCAATAACCGTAAGGATGAGTACGCCGACGGCGGTACGCCATACAGCACCGGTGCCACCCATGATGCTAGTGCCGCCAATGACGACCGCGGCAATAGCGGTGAGCTCTATGCCGGTAGCCATCGCTGGCTGGGCCGACCCGGCACGCGATGCGAGCACCATACCTGCCGCCGCGCTGCACAGCCCACTAATCGCGAAGACTGAAATATGAATCAACTCGGTGCGTACACCGCTCAAGCGAGCAGCCTCAGCATTTCCACCAACCGCGTAGATGCGACGACCATACGTCGTTGCCCAGAGCACGATCCCGAAAATGACCAAACCAGCAATGAGCAGTAGTGTCGCAGCAGAGAACCCACCGAACACGGGATGCATCCAGACACGGAATGCATCCATCTGGTCACCAAGTGGGGCCACAATCGCACCAGCGGTGAGTACTACCGCGACACCGCGGTAGATGATGCTCATTGCGAGCGAGCCAATAAAGGAGTGCACGCGCGTCGCGACGATGAGAGCTCCAGTGATCGCACCGAGCACCGCTCCTACACCGAGCGCCATCACAAAGCCCAACCCAACACCGAATGTCTGTGTCAGGTACACGCCTGCGATGGCAGAGATTGCGAGGTTAGCGCTTGCCGACAGGTCGAAGACGCCGCTGATGATACAGAGTGTTGCGCCGATGGCAATGAGGCCGATGACGACCGCCTGATCAAACAGGTTGACCAAGTTCCCTTGAGTCAGAAAAGTGTCAGTCGAGAATGAAAGGAAGAGCACGAGTACGATCAGGCCGATCAGCACACCGTAGTCTTTGAAGTCGATGCGGAAGCGGCGGCTCTTTTCGGCCGTCGGTTCAACCGCGAGGGTCTCAGTTTTCATGGGTGATTCTTCTCCTTAGAGGAAAGCAGCTGACATGATCTCGTCGGGCGAGGCCGAGCGATCGAATTCAGCAACGATTCGGCCCTGTCTCATGACAGCAAGTCGATGTGAGAGGGAAAGTACTTCTTCGAGTTCCGAACTGGCCACGATGACGGCCGTACCCCGTTCGGCAAGCTCGAGAATAAGATTGTGGATGTTGGCTTTTGCGGCAATGTCGACGCCACGTGTTGGCTCGTCGATGAGGAAGACTGCGGGTGGTTCAACCAGCCACTTCGCGAAGAGCGCCTTCTGTTGGTTACCACCGGAGAGAGCGCCGACCGAGACCCGGTGCACCTGACCGCGAATGTCGACAAGTCTTGCTGCCTCAGACACGACCGCGTATTCGTTACGCATCCGAATGAAGCTGGCGATCTGTCGCGCATGCAGGGATGAAACCGCCATATTGTCTGCCGCGGTTCGACCGAGCACGAGACCTTGGTCTTTGCGTGATTCAGGGACAAGAGCGAGCCCATTACGGATCGCATGTCGCACCGAGTTTCGGCGAATCTTCTTCCCGTTGACGCGTACTTCGCCGGTAGGTTATTCGATCAGCGCCGAATACCGCGTTGAGGGTTTCGCTTCGTCCGGCACCCATCAGACCTACGAGTCCGAGGATCTCGCCCCGTCTCACCTCAATTGAGATGTCCGAAATTCGAGTGTTGTTCCGAGGCCCTGCGCGCTCAACACAACCGGCGCATCTTCAGCTATTGCGTGCGGTGCGCGAGCAAGCGCTTCGAACTGCCGGCCCACCATCAAGCTCACGAGCTTGTCGGTGTCGTATGCCGCGGCATCGTCGGTAATGATCTTGATCACCGTCGCGAAGCACGGTGATGCGATCGGCGATACCGAGGATCTCTTCAAGGAAGTGCGAGACGATGATGATCGTGGTGCCGCCTGCGGCCAGCTTGCGAATGACCTCGAGCAAGTTCTCGGTGTCTGCTTCGCCAAGCGCTGCGGTGGGCTCGTCAAAGCAGAGAACCTTGGAGCCGCGTGCAAGCGCCTTCAAGATCTCTACCTGCTGGGCCTGCCCCAGTGAGAGCGAAGAAACTGGGGCGTCGAGATCGAGGTTAAACCCGCTCTCCTTGATCAGTCGTTCAAGGTGCGTGCGATCCCGTTGGGTGCTCACAAATCCGAAGGCGTTGGACCAGCGCCCAAGGAACACGTTCTCAAGCACAGAACGAGCTGGCACAAGTGCGAGCTCTTGCGCGATGAGGGACACCCCGAGTTCGATCGCATCTCTCGGATTGCCAAGTTTGACATGCACGCCATCGAAACTAACCTGGCCGGCGTCGCTCGCGATTGCACCGCCCAGAATTTTGAGCAGCGTTGACTTCCCCGCGCCGTTCTCTCCGAGAAGACCGTGTACCTCGCCCGGTTCTACCGTTAGAGAAATATCGCGTAGCACGGAGGTGCCACCATAGCTTTTTCCCACGGAATCGAGCTTGATTTGCGGAGCTTTGACCGCACCCACCCGGTCGGGGCTTTCAGCTTGAGCTATCATCTGTCACCTCGCACTACCTTCTAAAAATAGGACCAGAACGGTCCGGCAAGCTGAATCTACCGCTTGCCCGGACCAGTCGGGTATTTACTCGTCGTAGCCTGAAACGAAGCCAGACTCTTCAATGACCGACTTGATTCCCAGGCCGTGGCTCGGAGAAAGGTCAGTCTGACTGAGTGCCGTCTCTACCGTTTCGCCCTTTGCATGAGCGATGCCAAGCTCTGCAGCCTTGCGACCGTTTCCGACAGAGTCAAGCAGGTAAATGCCGAACCACGCGCCGCTCAGCACGCGCTCTACGCCCGACTGAGGTGTGCCGTTTCCAATGAATTTAATGCCCGAGTCCTTGCCCGCGGCAAGCCAGGCACCGGCAACCGACTGGCTCGACCCGATGATTACGTTTACATCAGGGTTTGCCTGAGTGATGTCCTGGAATGCAGCGCGACCTTCGTCGGCCGAGTATCCACCTGTAACGGTAGGGAGGACCTCAATATTTGTGTCGGCCTTGAGTCCGCTCAGGACAGCTTCGGTGCGTGCCTTGTCAAGAGGCAGACCGGGGTTGCCCTCCATAAACGCAACCTTGCAGGGGCCCGAGACCTCTGCACAGGCCAGCACGCCCATCTCTGCGAGGGTCTCGCCGTTGCCGACGGGTGAGTCGACAAAGCTGATTGCGCCCTGAACCTGCGGCTCAATCGTGGTGAAATCGGGGCCTACTGGGGTGAACTCGATGACAACCGAAATGCCTGCCTCGACAGCACGCTGAAGCGGTTCTTGCACAGCGAGGTTATCGTTCGCCTGGATGATGATTACGTCGTAGCGCTTCGAGGTGATCGCGTCGTTAATCTGCTGAGTCTGCAGCTGACCGTCAAACTGGCCGTCAACGAAGGTCGACTTGTTGCCTGAGCTAGCCGCGGCTTCTTCAACACCCGTGTACACGGCCTGTGCAAATGAGTTCGCAGCAGAGAAACCGAAGAACCCGATGTTCAGGGCGCCATCGCCCGCGGCTTCCGTGTCTCCTCCACCAGCGGATGATGCACAACCGGTAAGCGCGAGCGCTCCGATCATGCCTGCCGCAAGGCCAAGCATTATTTTCTTTTCATAGGATTTTCCTCTCGTGGATCTTTCTGATTGTGTAAGTTTTCAACGCAGAGTCGCGCCGAATGGGGTTCGGCAACGTCTGAATTTCGGAGTTAGTTCGAGCTCTCGTAGCGGTAGTGCTCGCGAGCGTACGCTTCAGAAATGTAGCCATTCTCAAGGTCGTAACGAATCGCTTCAGCGTCTCGCTCTGCGGCAGGCCCAAAGCCGCCGCCGCCGCTCGCGCTCAGCCGGATAATGTCGCCCTTCTTCATTGGGCGGGCGTTCGCCTTGAGCAGGCGAAATTCACTTCTCGGTGTCAGGGTTGAGCACAACCTCGGGCCCGCTGGCGTCTCCGCCGCCGAAGAGACCCCAGGGTGGGGTTCGCGAGCGCTCGAACCAGAGTCCAACCGCACAATCAGCAAGCAACTCGTACTCACGAGTGATGCCGTTGCCGCCGCGCCACTTTCCTGGAGCACCCGAGTCCTGGCGAATCTGGTATTTGTTGATCCGCAACGGGTACTTGGTCTCGACCATCTCAAGGGGAAGATCCTTCAACGATCCGTTCACGCTGTTGATAAGCGCCGACTCGCCATCGGAGCCCTGCCATGCGCCCCAACCACCAAGCGTTGCCTCCATCGTGACCCAGTTTCTTGAGGTACGAGGATCAAAGCCCGCCGTTGTGATGATCATTGAGTCGCCGTGAGATGCCGCAACCACACGATCTGGGATCGCGGGGGCGAGTGCCTTCGCGACTAGGTCGATCAGCAGACCGAGATGCGAGAAGTACCACTGGCACGCAGCGGGCGCTACGGCACCGAGCACTGATCCCTCGCGAACCTTGGTGTTGAGGGAACGAAACGAGCCACCGTTTGAGTTGGTGTCCGGGCTGACGAGGAGCTTGTAACCTACGCGAAGCGCCGATACGGCCTGTGCCGCACCGCAGTTTACTGGGCCACGTGTCTGGTCGGCCGACTCGGTCACATCAAACTCAATCATGCCGCCATCGACGGTGACCTTGAGTTTGATCGGAATCACGCTGTCCAGATCGATACCATCGTTGTCGAGCACACCCTCAGCCTCGTAGACTCCGTCCGGAATCGCACGGACGACCTCGCGTTCGAGCTCCTCGGTTTGGCGGAAGATCTCGTCACGAGCCTGCTCAACCACATCGATGCCGTATCGAGCGACAAGCTCCTGCATGCGGATCGTGCCCATGCGAAGTGCCGCGATCATCGCGTTCATATCGCCGATGGTTTGGTACGGGAAGCGCACGTTCGTCTTAATCAGATCGATGACGTGGGTTTCTTTCCCTGCCTCGTGCAGGCGAACTGGGCCCATACGGAAGCCCTCCTGGAAGATGTCCGTCGAGTCCATTGACCCACCGACATCCTTCGAGCCCATATCCATCCAGTGCGCGCGGGTAGCCGCAAAGCCTGAGAGCACCCCCTCCACAAAAACGGGGGCGAAGATGGTGACATCGTTGAGGTGGGTGCCACCGAGGTAGGAGTCGTTCAGGATCCAGACGTCACCCTCTTTCCAGACGTCACGTCCGTGCTGCTCCTCGACCGCCTTCGAGCAGGTTTCTAGGTTGCCGAGGAACAGGGGCAGACCAGCCGATTGGCCAAGCACCTGGTGCTCGGAGTCGAGCAGTGCCACTACGCAATCGCCGCCTTCATAGATGATGGGCGAATATGCAGAGCGGATCAGCGTGGCGTTCATATCGTTTGCGGCGCTGGTCAGTGCGTTACGAATGATCTCGACAGTAACCGGATCGATCTGTGTCGCGGTGAGTGTGTTCGACATTAGCGGGTCCCCTCTTCAATCTCGAGGTTTCGGATGGTGAGTGCACCGTGGGATTCGACGGTCACTGAGAACTGCGGTGGCACAACGGTGGTAGCGGTCGTTTCAACGATGATTGCTGGGCCCTCGAACGTGTGTCCCGCAAGCAGATCGGAGCGATCCACGACGATGGTGTCGCGGTGCTCCCGGTCGAAGACGACTTTTCGCACTTGGTGCTTGAACTCTGGTGATTCTGCCGCGTCGATGTGCAACGCATCAGTCGTGTCGAGCTCACCCGTCACGCGGGTGCGAAGGGTAACTACCTCAATCGGCGCGCCAAGGGTCGCGTGTCCGTAGCGTTCCTTGTACTGCGTAGCGAACCGCTCTGCAAGTCGCTCCATGAATCCGTCTTCGAGTGGCTCGTTGGCTGACTCAAGAGGAACAGTGAGGAAGAACTCCTGCATCTGGTAGCGCACGTCTACCGAGTGTTCAGCGAAGCGACGGTCTGCGGGAATTCCCTCTTCTTCCAGAGCAGCAAGCGCCTCGGTCTCCACGCCGTTTAGCGTGCGGCTCATGTCGTTCAAGTCAAGATCAACATCAAGGAAGAAGTAGGGCTCTGTGAAGTCCTTACGTATGTCACCCTGCAGCATCCCCCATGCCGAGAACGCACCCGGGAAGCGAGGGATGATCGTCTCTGCGATCCCCAGTTCCTTCGCGAGGAAGACCGCGTGCATCGGGCCCGCGCCCCCGAACGCTACGAGCGAAAAGTCACGCGGCTCGATCCCACGTGAAATCGTAATCGTACGAATTGCCTGTGCCATCTGCGAGTTCGCAACGTCACAGATGCCCTCGGCGATCCCGGTGACACTCAGCCCCAGCTTTTCGCCGACCGTCTCAAGCGCACGTTCGGATGCTTCGATATCCAAGGTCATCTGGCCGCCTGCGAAGTTCGAAGCTTCGACCCGACCAAGCACCAGGTTGGCGTCGGTAACGGTCGGCTCTGTGCCACCGCGCCCGTAGCATGCAGGCCCGGGGGTTGCGCCAGCAGACCTCGGGCCAACCCGGAGCCCTCCAGCTTCGATCCACGCGACGGATCCACCACCCGCACCAATGGTGTGAATGTTCACGACACTCATGAGCAGAGGCAGACCCTCCAGCTCGGCCTCGGTGGAGACATCGGGCACACCCTCGACCACGAGCGAGACGTCAAAGGAAGTGCCGCCCATGTCTACGCCGATGAGGTTTTTGTTTGACAGGCTCTCAGTGAGCTTGCCGCCGCCGATAGCGCCGCCGACGGGCCCTGAAAGTAGCGTTTGCAAGGGGCGTTCACGCGCCGACTTTGCGGTGAGAATGCCGCCTGAGGACTGCATGATGTGCAGGGGCACGTCAACACCGCGATCCTCGAGCTTGGCTTCAAGATCTAGCAGGTAGTTGCGAACAACCGGACCCGTGTATGCCTCAACGACCGCAGAGGACGTGCGCTCATACTCGCGCCATTCCTTGGCTGCTTCGTGGGAAAGCGAGACGGTGAAGCCCTCGCCAAGTTCTTCAAGCAGGATCTCCCGAGTGCGCAACTCGTGGTCAGGGTTCTTGTAGCTAAAGAGATAGGCAACCGCGACGGCACCGTAGTTACCTTCGCGAACGCGCTTTGCCGCGCGGCGCACAGCCTCTTCATCAAGCGGGACCAAAACGCTGCCGTCATACTGCAGCCGTTCGGGGATCGCGACCACAGCTTTGCGCTCGATCAGCGGCTCGGGCTTACGGTACTGCGCGTTGTATAGCTCGTGACGCGGGCCGCGGGCAATG
Source organism: Leucobacter sp. (assembly GCA_034676385.1). GTDB lineage: Bacteria > Actinomycetota > Actinomycetes > Actinomycetales > Microbacteriaceae > Leucobacter. The sequence goes on along the minus strand of JAUCCH010000062.1, from coordinate 11,338 downwards.
TGGTAATTGTCTTCCACACCATCAGTGGCAAGCAGGAGGACATCGACGCCGCGTCGCTCGAGAAATGCGTTCAGCCCCTGGGTAGTGCCGTGCACCACGAAGTCGATCGACGAGAAATCGTCGACGATGGAGCCTAGGCCTTCAATGACGCCTTTACTCAGCTCACCGGGAGTAGTCGATGCCTTGGTGGCTTCAAACTGCCTTGTCGTGCCATCGTAAGTGACGATGTCGGTAAAGGTGCCACCGATATCCATTGATACGCGGTACTTGCTCAAGATGCCTCCTTTGGCTTCCTTCGAGGGGTACAGGTAATCTACGTAACCCGCACACACGAGCCGAGTGCATTTAGCACACCAGGCGAATGCAATAGTGTGCATCTGGCACTTGAGTGAACAAGTCCCATTCGTAGCTTGGAGGCATGACGAATAAACCAAGCCTCGGCACATACAGTTCAGCCCGCGTAGTTAACGGAATTGTCTTCACATCGGGAAAGGTCGGCCTCACCGAGTCCGGCGAACGCCCCGATTCGTTCGAAGACGAAGTACGCGCTGCGATCCTCGACCTTGAATCAACTCTCATCGAATTTGGATCAGGGCTTGAGCACCTCGTACAGGTGCAGTGCATCCTCAGCGACATGGCGAACTTCGACGAGTTCAACCGCGTCTACACCGAGATGATCCCCTCCCCCGTTCCGCCACGCTTCACACATGGCGGCGCACTGGTGCAGAACTTCCGCTTCGAAATCGTTGGTATTGCGAGCGTCAAGTAATCACACAAACCATCGCCGTTCCACGTCTGGAACGAACAAGGTGGTCCAGCCAGGCAGGCGTCGCCCTTTCGTCGATGCTGTCATGAGTGAGGTCACGTCGGAGTCATCTCAGAGATTGAATTCGGAGGTTTGACCACCCGAATATCCGGAATGAGACGCGGCACACAATGAGCAAATACTAAAACGCCCAGAGAACACGCCTGCATGTTCGCAAGCGGCTCTCTGGGCGTTTCGGTGCACGTTGGTGCACTGCGGGCGTGTATTCACACAGCACTCACACCAAACGGCTCAATCACATCCTCATGAATGTGTTCGATCGCGAGCGACCCGCGAGCACCACGCACAAGAACCGCCGTGTTGCGAACAATCTCAGGTGAGATTTGCTGCCCATCAACATCCTCGGCAGCAATCGTCAACCACCAGGTTGCGACAACTACAGGGCCAATTTCGCGCGCCGTAAAGCGGTCTGCGGCCAGCGAAGTTTCCCGCCTCACCAGTGCGACTCCTTCGGTGCCAGGCCTTGCATCCCGCACCTTTTGCAATTCGTCGAGGCCCTCAATCAAATTGGGAGACGCCGAATCAAACATTGTGAGTCCGGGCGACAGCATCTCATCGATAGCGGTTCTGTCACCCCGTCAAGTAGCCTGCGTACATCGTTTCCACGAGCGAACGCACCTCACCCGTCAGATCAGACACTATTGCATTCTCCATCAGTAATTATTTCCGTTCGTACTCTTTTTGGGCACGCAAAATTACGCACACTGCATCAATTCGAGGATCAGGCGCATTACGCACAAGACCATTACGCGAAGATACGCCCACCCTGCACAACTGCGACGCGTGCGTCTTGTTCCCACAGCGCCGAGGGGTCGTTGAGGGGGTCAGCAGACAGCACGACGGCATCACCAAAGGCACCCGCACTCAGATGGCCAAGCCTGGAATCGCCGATGAGTGCGGCGTTCGACTCAGTCATAGAGCGCAGCGCCTCGTGTGGGCCAGCCGCGGCGACCTGCAGCTTTACGCCGCGGAGTTGGTCATCTTCAAGGTCTCCCATGAGGTCGCTGCCAAAGCCGACAGTGACGCCGGCGGCCAGAGCAAGCTGAATCGCTTCTTGTCCCTTCGACAGCACCTCGGTGTTTTTCGCGAGCGAGATGGCATTGAGGCCGATCTCGGCACCCCGGCGATCCATCGCGTCGTAGGCGGCGAGGGTCGGCACGAGGAACGCACCAGCTTCGGCCATTGACTTAGCCGTAGCAGCATCGATCAGATTGCCATGCTCAATCGAGCGAACGCCGTTCTCGATCGAGTGCATGACCGCCTCCGACGAGTAGGCGTGCGCCGCAACATAGCTTCCCCGGCGACGCGCCTCTTCGACGACGACACGAATCTCTTCGGGTGAATACTGCGGAATGCGCAGCGGGTCAGCAAGCGAGAAGACACCACCCGACGTCATGATCTTGATTGCGTGAGCACCGGTGCGCAACCGGTTTCGTACCGCAAGGCGCAGGGCATCGACACCGTCAACGACCTCGCACATGTGACCGTGTGAGAAGCAGACGTCGACATGGGCAGATCGAGGATCGCCGTGCCCACCAGTCTGGCTCAGCGCGGGGCCGGTGAAGTGATACCGGGGTGACTCAAACAGCCCTGCATCGATTGACTGGGCGAGCCCGATGTCACCACCGGCCACGTCGCGCACGGTCGTGAAGCCGCGGCGCAAGGCCTTCTCGAGGCGCTTGGTGCCGTTGATCGCAGCATAGCTAAGCGGGCCACGCTCATTCTCCATGCCGTCCATACTCGTGGCGTACGCATGGAAGTGAGCATCGATAAGGCCCGGGATCACATACTTCCCAGTAGCGTCGAACGTTTCAGCAGTATCACCAATATTGAGATGATCAACCACCGCACCGTTTGAAATCAGCAGGTCTCGAGTTTCGAACCCGACTTCCGCCCCGCCCCAAACCTGGGCACCAACAATCCTCAACGAGGTCATTCATTCTCCTGACATTCGCTATTCAATGTTGCGGTTACGCAATCTTTTCGCCACCCGGCAGCGTGCCGAGGCCGTCAACCGCGGGGATCGCCGCGAGCAAACGCTGCGTATACAGCTCCTGCGGATCGTCCCACACCTGCTGAGAGGTACCGTGCTCAACGATCTCACCCTTGTTCATCACCGCAACCTCATCGGCGATGATACGAACCACCGCGAGGTCATGACTGATGAAGAGCAGCGACGCACCAGATTCAAGCGCAAGCTTGCGCATGAGCCCTGCCACCCTCGCCTGCAGGCTCGCATCGAGTGAGGCGATCGGCTCATCACCGATCAGAAGTTCGGGGCCTGAGGCGATCGCCCTGGCGATCGCGATCCTCTGCCGCTGACCTCCTGAGAACTGGTGCGGAAAGCGATTCTGCACATCAATCGGCATCTCGACTTCTTCGAGCAGGCCGGCCACACTCCACCAGGTCTCCGCGGGGTTAGCTCGAAGCCCGTCAGCAATCTGGCTACCCACCGTCCGACGCGGATTGAGCGATGCGTACGGATTCTGAAACACCATCTGAATGCGCATCAGCTCTTCAGGTCTGCGGCGCATCCCCAGTTTGCGAACCGGGTGTCCCTTAAAGTGAATCTCGCCACCAGAAACTGGCTCGAGACCGCACACCGCACGAGCCAGCGTGGACTTGCCGCAACCGGACTCACCGACAAGGCCCACCACGCTCGACTCTGAAACCTCAAGGCTGACCTGGTTGACAGCGGTGAGGGAGCCACCTCCAGGCAGCTTGTAGCGCACGCTCACATCATCGATGCTCAACAACGGGGTGCTCATGAGATCTCCTCCGATTTCGATGCCTCAACTGACCCTTCAAGGAAAGGCTCATGGTTGGGCAGCGCCTCGACGAGCGCGCGGGTGTAAGCGTGCTGCGGCCTACGAAGCACTTCATACCGCGGGCCCTCCTCGACGATCTGGCCGTGACGCATAACTGAGATGCGCTCGGCTAGGCTCGACATCACGCCAAGGTCGTGCGTAATCAACAGCACCGCAATGCCAAGATCGTCGCACAGCTGTTTCAGCAAACGAAGCACGCCCGCCTGCACGGTGACGTCAAGCGCGGTGGTCGGCTCATCAGCGATGAGAATCTCAGGCTCGCAGATGATCGCCACCGCGATCGCGACACGCTGCAGCTGCCCACCAGAGAATTGGTGCGGGTACTTCTTCAGCGCGGTCGCCGGGTCAGGAACTTTGACTAGCTCAAGCGTCTCGAGCGCCTTCTGCATTGCTTCACGCTTCCTCATGCCCGTATGCACGCGCAGGTGATCGGTCAGCTGGCGACCGATCGTAAGCATCGGGTGCAAGCTCGCGGTTGGGTCTTGAAACACCATCGCGATACGTGCACCGCGTAGGCTGCCGTAGTCACGGTCGCTGCAGTTCAGCAGGTTGCGGTTATCGAAACGAATTTCTCCACCGGCTTGCAGTTCCCTCGGGCAGCAGCCCGAGAATTGCCAGGCCGGTCATCGACTTTCCAGAGCCTGATTCACCGGCGAGACCCGTGATTTTGCCCGGGATGAGGTCAAGATCGATGCCACGGATGATCGGTTTGCCGTTGATGTCGACGGTAAGCCCCCGAATCAGGAGGCCCTGTCGATCGGTGCTGTCGGTTACCGTTGTGTCTGTCTGAGACTCAGTCATCACATCGCCCTTCCCTGAACCGCGTCTTGGGTATGCGGGTCGAGCGAGTCGCGCAGCGAATCGCCAATGAAGTTAAACGCCATGACCACCGTGAAGATGGCGAGGCCGGGGAATGCCGCGATCCACCATGACGAGAATTGCTCCACGCCTCCGGCGACCATCGCTCCCCAATCTGGAGCCGGAGGAACAGCGCCAAGCCCAAGGAATGAAAGACCGGCAAGTAGCAGAATCGCGGTGCCAACATCGAGCATCGCGAGCACGAAGACCGGCGAGAGCACGTTGGGCAGCACATCACGGCGCAGCGAGGTGAAGGCACCTGCACCAAGCAACCGCCCCGCGACCACGTACTCCTGCTGGCGCGCGCTCACCACAAGCGAGCGAGTCACACGAGCGTATGCAGGCCAGGAAACGATGAGCATCGCGATGACAGCGTTAGTGAGGTTTGGTCCGAGCGCCGCGGTGATGACCATCGCAAGGATGATCGTCGGGAACGCGAACACGAGATCGGCGAGGCGCATAATGACCTCGTCAATTGCCTTACCAAAATATCCCGCAATCGCTCCGAGCAATCCACCAACGACCATCGCAGTTGCAACGAGCCCCAGGGCAAGCGGCAATGAAATACGCGAACCGTAGATAACGCGGGAGAGCACATCACGGCCGACCTGATCGGTACCAAAAAGGTGCTCGGCACTCGGCGGCTGCAGTCGATCAAATGCCTGAGCGAGCGGATCAGCTGGGGCAATCGTCGGTGCGAACACCATAATGATTACCCAGAAGAGCACGATCGCACCACCTGTAACGGCGAGTGGCGTGCGAAACGCAGGGGGAACTTTGAGGCGCCGCTTGCGTTTGGTCTGCTGTGCGAGCACGTCGGTCATGACACTCTCACTCTCGGGTCGATGGCTCCGTAGAGCAAGTCGACCAAGAAGTTCAGGCCGATGTAAACGATGCCGACAACGAGGCCAACACCCATGATCGCGGGGAGGTCAAGCCTGGTCGCGGCAGCATAGGAGTACTCACCAATGCCGTGCCACGAGTACACCTTTTCAACGAGAACGGTGCCCGAAAGCAGCGAACCGAAGGCTAGGCCGAGCACGGTAATGATGGGAACGAGTGCAGCGCGCAGCACGTAGCCAAACGTTACCGTGCGGCGAGGCAGACCCTTCGCTCGGGCTGCCTTCACGTAATCCATGTCGAGCACTTCGAGCACCGCGGATCGCGCAAAACGCGTCAGCAGGCCGATCGTGTACAGGGCAAGCACCGAGGCCGGTAGCACGAGGTGGTTCACCGCATCCCAGAACGTTGCCCACTGCCCAGCCAAAAGCGAGTCGATGGTGAACATACCGGTGACGTGCGGTGGCGGAATTGCTGCGGGGTCAAGTCGGCCCGAGCCGGGGAAGATACCGAGCAAGAAGAAGAAGACATAGTAGACAACGAGAGCGAGCCAGAAGGTGGGCCAGGAAAGGCCGATGAGGCTGACCACGCGGATCACCTGGTCGGTGAACTTGCGGTGCCTGATTGCCGCCCAGAGGCCGAGCCCGACACCAATTAATGCGGAAAAGATGATCGCGGAAACGGCAAGCTCAATAGTTGCAGGGAATGCCGCAGCAAGCTCCTGCGCAACGGGCTGGCGCGTCTGTGTCGACGTTCCAAGGTCGCCCTGCAGTAGGTTTCCGATATAGGTGATGTACTGCACCGGAAGCGGCTGATCGAGCCCCTGATCGGCGCGGAACTTCGCTACGATCTCAGGGTCCGCGGCTGCCTGTTCACCCAATGCAGCCTGCACCGGGTCGGAGGGCACCAGGTTCGTCAACGTGAACGTGACGAGCGTGACGCCAAACATCAGCAGCACGGTAAGGCCGAGACGCACCCCGACGTAGCGCACGAACGGGGGGATCCCCCGCCGTGCGCTACGGCCAGTTGCGAGCCCGATGGCTCGCGTGGTGTTATTACTTGATGCGGGCAAGATCCACGGTCCAGACAGGGTTCGTCGAGACCGAGCTAATGCTCTTCGCGGTCACAACGTTCTGTGCGGGCTGCAGCAAGGGGATGAAGGGTCCCGTAGCATTCTGCTGCTTCTGCCATGCTTCGAAGGCCGCCGCGCGATCTTCGTCGGTGGCCGACTGAGCCGCATTCGCGAGATCGGTCGAAGCGGGGTCTGCACCTGCAGGCCAGCCAGCGCGCAGGCCGACGAGCTCACCGGGTGCGAACACCAGGTAGTTCGAGGGGTGCGGGAAGTTGGGGCCCCAGTACCAAAGACCCACGGTCTCAGTGCCGTTACGGTATGAATCGAGCTCGGTTGCAACGGGTGCGGGAGCAAGCGTGACGTTAATGCCAACTTCCTTCAGCTGCGCCTGAACACTCTCAGCAATGCTGCTGAACGAGAGGCCCTGCACGGTGATGTCGTTCGGGAAGTTCAGCGTGATTTCTTCGCCGTTGTAGCCCGAAGCCTTGAGCGCTGCCTTGGCTGCGTCAGCATCGTGCTGGTTTCCGTCAGCTGCATCGAGTGCACCCACAAAGATCGAGGGGATCGGGCCGCCGGGGCGAACCGCGCCCTCGCCCGCGAGGTCAACGATCTTGTCGTAGTTGACGCCCAGCTTGACTGCCTTGAGGAAGTCGGGGTTGCTGGTGAACGCGTTCACCTCGGGGTTCTGGTTCAGCAGCAGGAAGATCATGTACTGCGAAGCGCTGCTGATGATGTTCACATTGGCTCCGGCGAGCTCAGCTACCTGATCGGGGTTGAGGTCAAGCGCAACCTGCGATTCGCCCTTCTCCACATTCAGCTTCTGCGTGGGGCCCTCAACGTTGCGAAGTACCACACGGTCGTACGCAGGCTTATCGCCCTTGTACTCGGGGTTCGCGGCGAAGACGACCTGCTTTGCGGCGTCGAACGACTCGAGCACGTACGGGCCTGAGCCTGCAGACTCACCGTTCAGGAACGACTCAGCTGCATCGGTCTCATCGGTGGTGCCACCGTTAGCTTCGACAACTTCCTGGTTCACTACGGCGAGCGCGCCGTTCGGCAGGATGAAGGGAAGCTCGGGCTTCGGAGTCTCGCTGGTGAGTGTCAGCGTGGTGTCGTCGACCTTTGCCACGGTCACGCCGTCAAGCAGGAACGAGGGGTTGCCCTTGACGCCCTGCAGGCGCTCGACCGAGAACACTGCGTCGTCAACGGTGATGGGGCTGCCGTCAGAGAAGACCGAGCCATCCTTCATCGTCAGCGTCATTACGGTGCTGTCTTCGTTCATCTCGTAGCTCGCGAGGCCATCGATCGGCTCCGTGACGTCGTCTCCCTCGAAGGTGAGAAGAGTCTCGTAGAGCGCCTTTGCCACAATCTGGCCGGTCGTCTCGTACTGACGGTTCGGGTCTGCGGTCTTGAGGTCGAACGAGGCGTCTACGACGAGTGTCTTGCCACCCTCGGCACTACCTGCGTTGCTACCGGCTCCTGCGCAACCTGTCAGTGCGAGGCCGGCTGCCGTGATGAGGCCGATCGCTGGGATCGCCTTCTTCCACGAAAGCTTCATTGGTTTCTCCTACTTGGTAAAGACTCCGCCCCAATGAGGAATGAAACGGATATCTGTTCATAGAAGCTAAGCCCAACCAGATACTTGTGTCAATTCTTTGGGCAATCCAAAAAATTTGTTCTTCACAATTGAACTATTCAGAATTTTTGTCCAAACTAGGGCGAACAGCAGTTCTTCAAAGAGGACAGAACGGAAGATTACAAATGCAACTCGATGACGTGCACATCAGGATGATTGATCTGCTCCGCAAGGACGGACGCCTCTCTATTGCTGCCCTGGCGAAGCACCTCGAAATCTCTCGGTCGAACGCGTATCAACGCTACGAAACAATGCTTAATGCTGGTGTAATCACCGGGTTTACTGCCACGCTCGACTTTCAGGCCGCCGGGGTGGGCGTTGCTGCTCTCGTGTTTGTCAACCTCGAGCAGAGCAAATGGCACGAGTTCCGTCAGCAGCTCACTACTGTAGCCGAGCTCGAGTACTTCGCTGTCACTACCGGCCAGCACGACGGCATGCTCCTCGTACGAGCGCCACACGTCGCCGCGATCCACCTACTCGTCTCTTCAAACCTCGCAACCTGGCCCAGCGTCAAATCTACTGAAACTGTTTTTCTCATGGATGAGCAGTGGGATCGAGTCGAGGTTGAGCCGAGCCTCGCAAACGCCGAGAAGTCACGCATTGAGTCGACGCGCACGGACGGCATGACCCGGTTCATCCGCACGCGCGAGCTTCTTGCCGATGATCTGCTCGAGTAGGTGATGAGGCTTCGGCGTTCTTGCGATACCCCGACACGGTCGTACCGGAGCCCCGTCCACTGACAAGGAATTCATAGCCCGCAAAAGCGCTTACTGTGGCTTCCGCAACTCGATATTCCATATCAGCGCTACCCGTGCTAGGCTGTGCAATGTCACACTTCATAGAAGTTGATCCTGACTTCCGATAGACCGAATACCTCAGCTGGCTAAGAAGACAGCACTCCCGAAAGGAACTCAATATGACTGAAGAAGAAGCCATGGCACGGCGTCATCGTCGCCTCCGCCCTCCCCATGAACGAAGACCTCTCGGTGAACTACGACAAGTTCGCTGAGCACGTCAACTTCCTCGCTGAGAACGGCTGCGACGGAATCGCACCGAACGGTTCACTCGGCGAGTACCAGAACCTCACCGAGGCAGAGCGCGCCAAGGTCATCGAGGTTGCGGTTGACGCAGCACCCAAGGGTTTCTCTGTCATGGCTGGCACCGGCGCATACGGCGCAATGGAGTCGCTCCGCTGGGCAGAGCAGGCAGCTGAGGCTGGCGCAGACTGCGTCATGCAGCTCCCACCGAACACCTTCCGCGCGAACCACGAGCAGGTCAAGCACCACTACGCAACTGTTGCAAAGGCCGGCCTGCCCATCGTTGGCTACAACAACCCGCTCGACACCAAGGTCGATCTCATCCCTTCACTGATCGCTGAGATCCACGAAGCAGGCCACATGGTCGGCGTCAAGGAGTTCACCGGCGACCCCCGTCGCATCTACGAAATCCAGGAGCTCGCTCCGACCATGGATATCCTGATCGGAACCGACGACAGCGTCCTCGAGGTTGGCATCGCTGGCGCCGTGGGCTGGGTCGCTGGTTACCCATCGCTATCCCCCAGGCAACCGTCGAGCTCTACAAGCTCTCGACCTCGGGCAACGTTCAGGATCTCGAGCGCGCAAAGGTCATCTACCGCGACCTGCACAAGCTACTTCGCTGGGACACCAAGACCGAATTCGTCGAGTCGATCAAGCTCTCGATGGACGCACTTGGCCTCTACGGTGGCCCGAGCCGCCCCCGCCGCGCTTGCCCCTCGCTAAGGAGGTCGCTGATCAGATCATCGCCGACACCCTCGAGGCAGCAGCAAAGGGTTACGGCAAGTAAGCCCCACTCAGCAATAGCCGGGTAACCTCGGATAGCGGATCGTGCGACAGGTCAACTGCCGCACGATCCGCTCCCTGCTCTCTACCGACTTCCCCAACCATCGACTCCCCCTTTAACCGAAAGGCCACTCTACATGCGCACTTAGCCTGTGTCTTCCCCACGCAGCTCGATTCGCACACCGAGGGCACTGCCCACACGCGTCATCACCGGCGGCGTCGGAGTGTTCCCTGGCGCCACCATGGCCAAGCGACGCACCTGGTTCATGGAGAACTCTGACGAGATGCGCGAGCTACTCATGTTCCAGCCTGGCAGACTCGCCTCGATGAGCGGCGCGAATCCTCCAGCCCCCAACCCGCCCTGACTGCGACTGGGGAGTCCTATATATAGAGGTATCGGGCTGCCTCCCTATGTGCGGCCACGGCACGATCGGCGTAGCAACGGTGCTCGTCGAAACCGGCATGGTCGAGGTCACTGAACCCGTCACCACAATTCGCCTGGACACTCCTGCCGGTCTCGTCATCGCAGAGGTCGCCGTGACCGACGGCCACGCCGACAGCGTCACAATCACGAACGTTCCTTCATATTCTGAGCGTCTCGACGCAACCGTAGAGGTGCCGGTCTGACCCGCACCGTCACCTATGATCTCGGGTTCGGTGGGCACCTTCTACGCCATCGTTGACCTCGAATCTTTGAGCTTCGAGGGCCGCAAGATCGAATTGCGCGAGGATCGCTCGAACAAAGAAGAGCTGATCCGTGCGGGCCTCGCAATCATGGACGCGATCAACGAGGAAGATGAGCCGGTACACCCCCAGTGCTACGGACATTCGCCAGTGCCACCACGTGTACCTCAAAGCTCCCGGCTCGACCGCACAGCACTCACGCCGACGCAATGGCTAGTCCCACGATCCGGGGGCTGGTTCTTATTGCTCTCCCCTGCGGCACCGGCACCAGCGCACGTATGGCGACACTGCACGCCTGCGGCGCAAGCCTGTCACCGCACACAGACTTCATCAATGATTCCTACATCGGCTCACGTTTCATCGGCCGACTCATTGAAGAAACAGAGGTAGCGGGCAGGCGAGCTGTGATCCCCACGATCACCGGTCGCGCCTGGGTCACCGGCACCGCCCAGTACATGCTCGACCCGAGCGATCCCTTCCCGAGAGGATTCTTGCTGCGAGTCTGCCCTACTACGACGCTGAAGCTGTCGTCGCGGCTCCACCTTTTCGACCGCACCATGCGGGCAATTGAGGAGGCGCTGCGTGCCGATATCGATCCAGAGCTCGATGGCCCCCGCCTATTTGCGGATGCGCCTGACGGAGAGTTTCTGACTCATGCCCGCGCAGAGTGCGCGCTTCAGTGGGCTCAGGACTCCACTATGGCTCCGAACAACCCTGACCGGGGCCTTGAGAAGATTCAGAGCAATACGTAACTGAAACTCAAGGAACGACACA
>JAUCCH010000061.1:0-26510 GCA_034676385.1 Leucobacter sp. | reverse complement strand
ATTCCTGCACGCTTTGGACCGTCATCGCATGGTCGGCTCGATGGGCAGGGTCGGCTCCTGCCTCTTAACCGGCTAATCTGCCCCGCACCCCTTACTGCGACACGCCGAGCTTGCTGAGATGCGCGGCGTCAAAGGGACACGGGTGCACCATGTGTTGCATGAGCGACAAAGCAGTCCTCCGGTTGGAAAAGCGAGACGCCCACTGGGTGCTCACCGGCACAGACGCGAACAAGTTCGACCTCGTCGGGGAATACCTTTCACACCTCTTGGACCGGAACTATTCACCGCTGACCGTGCGATCGTACGGGTATGACCTGCTCGCGTTTCTGCCGGTGGCTGATTGAGCGTGATGCTCGAATAGAGGATGTCACGACCGGTGATCTGCTCGATTTCCTGCGAGCGTGCCGGAGGGGCGAGTGTGCCGGGTAGGCCAGGACCGAACGTGTACGGCATGGACGGGCAACGGCTCGACAAATACGCAGCCACAACCATCAACCGGCGCCTCGCAGCGATCTCGGGACTGTTCACTTATGTGGGACTGCGGCATCCTGATCGTCGTAACCCAGTACCCAAAGGGCGTGAAGCGAAGGTGGAGGAGCCCGGGGGAACGCTCGGGCCTGCTGGCGCACACCGGTCAGGCGCCCCGCCCCGCGGTCGGCGCTGCGGTTGCGGGAGCCGCGGCGCCTCCCGACGGCGTTATCGCCGACCGACGCAAAGATTCTTGTGGAAAGTCTGCGCACCTGGCGGGATCGGGCGATCGCGGGGCTCATGCTGTGGTGCGGGCTGCGATCGATGGAGGTCCTCGGCCTGCAGGTGAAGGATGTCGATATCGGTGCCAGGTGGGTCACAGTTACCGGCAAGGGAGCGAAGCAGCGCCGTGTCCCGCTGGACCCGGACGTCGCGTCGGTGATCGACATCTACCTCCTCGCCGAACGCCCCGAGTCGGACTCAGACGTGTTGTTTCTCGTCGGCAAGGGCCCCAACCGGGGCGGACCGTTGACGGCGGCGGGGCTACGGACGGTGTTCCGCTACCATCGGGGACTGACCGGGGTGACCGGCGGGCACCCGCACGCATTACGGCATACGTTCGGGACGGTGCTGGCTGAGGCCGGGGTTGATCTCGCGGTGATGCAGGCGCTACTCGGTCACGCGCATGTTGACACCACCGCCCGCTATGTCCATCTTGCCCCTGCTCACGTGAAGGCCCAGTTCGATGCGGCTCGTGAACGCATCCGCGCTCAGCAGCGGTGACGCCTCGGCCGCCCCATTACGGGGCGGCGAGTTGCTGACCATGTATCTGAACTATTTGACGGCGACTGGTCGCGGGAATGTCTCGTATGAGCGGGCGGCGCACCGGTTCTTTCGGACCTGGCCGGACCCGCAAGCCTGGGCGAAATCGCCACTGGCGAACCGGCTTGCTGCAGACAGCGCGACTCGCCCGGTGATCACATTCTTGATGCTCCACGGCGGTTTGCGGCCGGGGTACGACTATCTGCTGTCACGGAAGCTGTCGCCGCTCTGGCGGGAGATCCAGACTAGCCCGCTCCGGGCAGGGATCGAACGGTTCCTCCACGAAGCCGAGCAGCTCGGGTTCACCGCTCGCACGCGCCTCGCGACCGGGTCTCAAGTCCCCGCGCGGCTGCTGATCCAGACCGGCAAACCAATCACCGAGCTCACCCTCGACGACCTCGATGAGTTCGTTGCCGCCTGCCGGTTGCGTGAGCAGACCACGGGCATTTCGCATCGCCACTACCTGTCGTCGATCAGCATGGCGCACATGGTGCTGTTCCATCTGGGCGTCCTCGACGCCCCACCCCGCAACGGCGGCCCCGTCCCCTACGAGGAGCGGCTCGCGCAGGTCTCGGCACCGCTGCGGGCAGAGCTGGTTGGCTACTTGGAACGCAAACGCGCGACCTGCGAACGCAAAACGGTCTCGGCGATGGCGACCCGGCTGAAGCGCTTCGGGGAGTTCCTCACCGACACCGATCCGACGTTGACATCGATGCGGGATCTGGATCGGCGACGGCACGTCGAACCGTTCCTCGCCTCGCTGGGCGACGCGGTCAGCGACAGGGGCGGGGCACCGATCAGCATCGGCGACCGTAACCGGCGAGTCGTCGCGGTCGCGACGTTCCTCCGCGACATCACCGAGTGGGGGTGGGATGCCGCGCCAGCGAGGAAGGTGCTGTTCCGCGATGACATCCCCAAGCTGCCGCAGGTGCTGCCCCGCTACCTCCCGATCGACGCCGACCGGAGGCTCACCCAGGCGTTGACCGAGCATCCCGACAACGAACTGGCCGCACTGGGGTTGCGGCTGCAACGCTCCTGCGGGCTGCGGATCGGGGAACTCCTCGACCTGGAACTGGACTGCGTTCACGAGATCGATGGGAACGGGGCATGGTTGAAAGTGCCTCTCGGCAAGCTCGCCACCGAACGCATGGTTCCCCTTGATCCCGAGATCTTGGACGTGATCGACCGGATCATCCAGATCCGCTCCCACGGGAGGCCGCTCCCGCATCCTCGCTACCGACGGCCGGCACAGTTCCTGTTCACCTATCTCGGGCGCCGGCTCACGCAGCAGGGCATCCGCCGCGAGCTCGATCACGCCACCGAGACCGCTGGGCTCGGGCACGTCACCTCCCACCAACTGCGGCACACCTACGCAACCGCGCTGGTCAACGCCGGTGTCTCTTTGCAAGCACTCATGGCACTCCTCGGCCACCAAAGCGCCGAGATGAGCCTCCGCTACGGGCGCCTGTTCGATGCCACCGTCCGCACCGAATACGAACGCGCCCTCGACCTCGCCAAACAGAACATCCCCACCACCATGACGGCGGGAGACACGGCCGGGCGCACACAGCTGCCGCTCACGGTCATCACCGGCGGCCGCGACTGGAAAGACACACCGCTACTGAAGTCGCGGATGGCGGGCGGGTTCTGCCTCCGCGCGCCCGCGCAAGGCGCATGCAGCTACGCGAACATCTGCGAGCACTGCCCGTCTTACCGGTCCGAACCTTCCTCGCTCCCGATCCTCGCCGCACAACGCGTCGACGCCGACGCGCTCGCCCGTGACGCCGAACAGCGAGGATGGATCGACGAGGCCGAACGCCACCACAAGCTCATCGCCCGCCTCGACACGCTCATCGCCGATACGGAGGCCCAGACCGGATGACCAGCCCCACACTGAACCAGGTCGAGCGAGCCTGCATCGACCTGGCCCGAGATGGACACCCCATCACTATTGCCGCTGTTGCCGATCGCGCCGGAATCTCAAGGTCCACGATCTACCGCAACACTGATCTCCGCACCATCATCGAGCACCAGCAACGAACGGCTCCCGACGGCAGCATCATCGCGATCACCGATGAACTCGCCACTCTCCGCCAAACCGTCCAGACACTCGCCGATACCGTCCGCCAGCACGACGCGCAACTACGCCGACTCACCCGCGACTGACCACGTTATCCGGCCAAACCCCAACCCGGCACCGATTAGCCGGATAAAGCGGAGATAACGCGGCGATGGAATCGTTCTTCTCGCTCCTGCAGAAGAACGTCCTGAACCGCCGCTCCTGGGCGACCCGTGAACAGCTGCGTATTGCGATGGTGACCTGGATCGAGCGGACGTACCATCGCCGCCGCCGTCAACGCAGGCTGGGCAGGTTGACCCCGATCGAGTTCGAGACCATCATGAACACGAGCGTCGCACTCGCGGCGTGACTACAACCTGTCACCTAAACGTGCAGCAGCCCCCGGCCGCCGGTTTGGCCGTGCCAGAGCGGCGCAGGACATCGACGGTTCCGCAGCAACCGGCGCTGCTCGTGGACGCATCGGTTACTGGCAATACTCACAGTCTCGGTTTGCCTCCCCCTATCCGGAGTACTGTCAGGCATAGAGGCTCTAGTGTCCCGCGCCGGTAGTTCGTTGTAATAGTCTTTTGAGGGATTCGAGGATCTGTTCGGCGGGCTTGGTCCAAACGAAGGGCTTCGGATTCTCGTTCCATCCTTTAACCCAGGAGCGGATATCGTTCTCCAGCGCCCGGACGCTGCGGTGATCGGAGCGTTGGAGTAAGTCGGCAGTGATGTACGCGAAGAACCGCTCGACTTGGTTGATCCAGGACGAGTACGTCGGAGTGAAGTGCAGGTGGAACCGGGGATGCTTCTCCATCCAGGTGACGATGCTCGGGCTCTTGTGGGTGCTGTAGTTGTCGCAGACCAGATGCACGTCGAGGTGCTGGGGGACTGCGGCGTCGATCTTGGCCAGAAACTTCCTGAACTCGATCGCCCGGTGGCGGCGGTGGATGCTGGAGATCACGGTGCCATCGGCGGTGTTGAATGCCGCGAACAGACTGGTCGTGCCATGCCGGACGTAGTCATGGGTACGTTTTTCGGGCATGCCCGGCATCATCGGGAATGCCGGCTGTGATCTCGCCAGGGCCTGCACCTGCGATTTCTCGTCGACGCAGTAGACGACGGCCGCTTCGGGCGGGTCAAGGTACAGGCCGACGATGTCGTAGACCTTGTCCACGAATTGTGGGTCGTTGGAGAGTTTGAACCCGTCTTCTCGGTGCGGTTTCAGCTCGAACGCTTTCCAGATTCGACCGATCGTGGACTTCGACAATCCGGAGCGTTCGGCCATCTTCGCCCGCGACCAATGCGTGGCATTCCTCGGCGTCGACTCCAACGTGGCCACGACCACATCTTCGACCTGTTCGGCCGTGATCGTCGCCGGCCGCCCCGGCCGCGGCTCATCGACCAGGCCATCCAGACGAGCCTCCAAGAACCGAGCGCGCCATTTGCTGACCGTGTTCGTCGAGCAGCCCACCTGTGCAGCCACCGTCTTGTTGTCCAGGCCTCCGCCGCAGCCGAGCACGATCCGGGACCGCAACGCCAACGCTTGTGAGGACTTCGCCCGGCGGGACCAGCGCAGCAGCTGCTCGCGCTCCTCGTTACTCAGGATCAAGTCGGCTTTCGGGCGTCCTGTTCTCGGCATACCCCATTCTACAACTTAACCAGAGGATTTCAGGCGCGCAACACTAGACCTTCTTGAGCGCTCTACCAGAAAGCAGGGACATCATGTCCGATCACAAGAACGCAGCACCGAACCCTCAGGCGAAGGAAGCAGCCGGCACCCCGGCCGAGGAGAAGCCGAAGGCGCCGGAGCAGCCCGCGGGCAAGTAGCGTTTAGGCCTCACGGTCACTGAGTTTGAGTCCCTGTTCTCTTCGGAGAGCGGGGACTTCTTCGTGTCGCTGGGGCCGTTAAGTGGTGGTCGATCTTGCTGATGTGCTGGGCTCGTTCGCTCCGCGACTTCGTGACGATCGGTAGCCAGGGACCGTCTTATATGTAGAGCGTTGTTCTTCGCTCGTTGACTGGTGCGGTTTGTAGGCTGCGCTGCTGATGTATGGAGGTAGTTCAGATGGCTACGGATGAGATGAACAAGACTATTGCTTCCGAAGGGAGCGCTCCTGCGACTCGGTGCTGGGAAGACGCAGGGGCAGCGGGCACCTCGCGAGTGGATCGTGCACCTTCGACCTACCGAGTCGCCGCTGGTGGACGAGGGCCAGTCTGCAGGACGGACGACGATCGCCGAGGGCGTGGTCGCCAAGGTCGCGGGCATCGCTGCCCGTGAGGTGTCGGGGGTGCATGCGCTTGGCGGCGGAGGGGCGCGCGCATTCGGTGCGATCCGTGACGCGGTGAACGCGACGGATCTCACGCAGGGCGTGAAGGTCGAGGTGGGCGAAACCCAGGCTGCCGCGGATATTACGATCGTGGTCGACTATCCGGCGCCGATCCAGGAGGTCGCCGATAACGTTCGCAGCGCGGTGACCGCGGCAATCACTCGTCTGGTCGGTTTGCAGGTTGTCGAGGTCAATATCGACGTGAATGATGTGCACCTGCCGATCGACGACGCTGACGACGACACTGAGTCGCGCGTCTCATGAGTGCGACGCTGACCGGGGCGATGGTCGGCGCAGTGCTGGCTTTCGCTGCGCTGATCTTCGGGTTCTGGGGATTTCTGCTGGTCGTGCTGCTCATGGTGATCGGTGCTTTGACCGGGCGAGTGTTGTCGGGTCAGCTGGACCTCCGCGCGCTCGCGAGCGCATTCACGGGGAGGCGAACCTCGTCATGAGCGTGCTGACCGTTGCATCCCCGAGCATTGCGAGCACACCTGATGTTGTTTCGTCGGCGCCTGGGAGCGTTCGGGTGCATGAGCGCGTCATCGACAAGGTTGTTCGGGAAGCGTCAGCGGTCGCGATCGGTGTGTCTCGAGACGACGTGAGCGTCGAGGCGGCTGAGTGGGGCGGAGGTCTTGCCGTGCGAATCGCGGCAAAGCTGCCCGTCCCCGATCTCAGCGATCTCGAGGCGATCGAGGCTGCGGTGCCGGTCCTCGAACGGGTTCGTGCACTTCAGGCCGAACTCGCTGAAGAGTTCGCGCGTTTGACAGGACGGGACATCCGCCGTGTGTCATTCACCGTCACGGGAGCGATCATCCCGAAGCGAAAGCGGGTGAGGTAGATGACGAGTGCCGTGCTAAAGCGTGTGGTGCGCCGAGAGACGCACTCTCCGCGCACCGTCGCCACCGTGATTGTCCTTGTGCTAGTCGCAGTTGCCGCGATCTACGTGGGAGTCGAGATTGTCTTACATCTCCTCGGTGTCGGCCCGTTTCTGGTCGCGCCAGGGGCAGCGCTGACCTGGCTGCAGGAGCTGCCGGACCAGCATCAGGGCCTGGTCGTTGCAGGAGGACTCATCGCGGTGGTGGCCGGGGTGGTTCTCGTGTGGCTCGCCCTCGGCGCCAGGCCGAAGGCCGAAGCATCAGCTGGGATCCTCCTCGTATGCGGTGCTCGTGGACAACGGAGTGATCGCGTCGTCGGTCGCGGAGCGGGTGCGGCGTGAGCTGGACCTCTCCAAAGGCGCCGTCGTCGTAGGTGTCGGTCACCGCAGTGCGGATATCACCGTCAGGCCAGAGCCCGGACAACCCGTCGATAGGCGTCATGCACGCGCGGTAGCCGAGTCGGAACTGGTCGGCTACGAGTTGTCGCCCCGTGTAAAGGTGCGGGCACGAGTCCTGCGTGCTGCAGATGGGGAGGGGAAGTCATGAATGCCACGAACCGAGGCGTGAACCGAGCGGTCCTCTTCATCGTCGGCGTTCTGCTGATCGGCGTTGGCGGTGCAACGGTGATGGCCATGTTGTGGCCCGTTGCCGGCGACCTCTGGAAGAGCTGGTCATCGACCGGGGTGGACTGGATGGTGAGCGCGGATCAGGCGTCACGCATTTCGGAAGCGACTACGGTGAGCTGGTTCACTCTGGCGATCCTCGCTCTGCTGGCGCTGATGGTGGTCATCGCGGTGATCGTCATCGCCCGGCTGGGTGGTGGACGAAGCATCGTGGTGATCCGCGAAGAGGCCGGGACCGGGGCACAAGGGTCGGTCACGATCCGTCATGGATTCGCGGCCGACGCGATCACCCGATCCCTCGAGTCGCGTGAAGAGATCCTCTCCTCGAAAGTGAACGCCCGCAGACTGTGGGGCGCCGATGTCCTCCATGTAAGCGTCACGCCGAGGCAGAACGTCTCACCTGCCGAGGTCGCCGAAACGGTGACAGGACTCGTCGACCGCCTGGCGACCTTACTGGGGCGGGATGTATCGACGATCGTGACGATCCATTCCGGGATCCGCTCGCGGCTCGCGGCAGACCAATCCCGAGTGAACTGACCCCCGCGTTACCGGGGCTTGACGAAAGGAACAATCGATGCGGAAGAACATCCTGATACTTGCGGTGATCGCTGTCGCCGCCTATCTGGTCGGCGTGGAGTCGGCAAAAGCGCGCGGGAAGAATTACGAGGACCTGCGACACCAGCTCGAACGGCTCTGGACGAACCCAGAAGCGAAGAAGTCACGCAAGCGCATGGCGAAGAACGCCAAAAAGTCGCTCGAGAAGGCACGCAAGAACTTTCTCGGCAGCTAAGGCACAAGAGCAGCAAGGGGCTGCCCCAGAACCTCGCTCCCAGACCCCGGGAGCGTTCCAGAGAATGAAAGGAAATCTCACGATGAGTGCTGGAGACAAGATCAAGGCCGCAGCCGACAAGGTCACCGGTCAGGTGAAGGAGACCGTCGGCAAAGCGACCGACGATGACAAACTCGTCGCCGAAGGCAAAGCGGACCAGGCGAAGGGAACCATCAGAGACAAGGTCGAGGACGTCAAGGAGATGTTCAAAAAGTAACCACGCCATCGGGGCGGGCGAGATCGCCCACCCCGGTTACCCCGTTTCTCTCATTCGAAAGGACTGCTCTCATGGGCTTCTTTAGTTTTCTCATTCTCGGGCTGATCGCCGGCGCGATCGCCAAGCTCATCCTCCCCGGCAAGCAAGGCGGCGGCTGGTTCGTCACCCTGCTGCTCGGTGTTGTCGGGGCGATGCTCGGGGGCTGGCTCGGCGGCCTCATCTTCAACGTCAACCTGCAGGGCTTCTTCAACCTGTCGACCTGGCTGCTCGCGATCGGCGGATCGATCCTGGTGTTGCTCATCTATGGCCTGATCACCGGTCGCCGCGCGAAGAAGTGACCCAACCTCACAAGCCATGGACGAACTGACGGATACGGGTAAGGATGAGGGCAAACGGGCGGTCGTCGCACCGCCCGTTGGCCCTCGAAGGAGAGGCGCCCTTGGTGTCAGGGGGATGAAGGATGAGCAGTGAGCCTTACCGCAACCCGTTGGAGTCAGCGGACGACCGGACCATCGCCGGACGCGCCGCAGACGGAGACACGGCAGCATTCGCCGCGCTTGTTCGCAGGTACACCCCGTTGATGCGTGCTTACACGCGGCGGATCCTTCCGGGCAGCGCGGATGTCGACGACGTCGTCCAAGACGCGTTCATCACCGCCTGGGACCAGCTCCCGAAGCTGGATGATCCCGGGCGGGTGAAGAGCTGGCTTGTGCGGATCACCAGCCGCAAAGCGATCGACCGCATCCGATCCACCCGACCCCACTCCGATCTGAGCGAGACAGAGCTACCGGCACCGGATCAGATGGCCCCGCCGCGACGAGCGGAAGCGCGAGCAGGGATCGCGGCGTTGAGCGACGCGATCAATCGGCTCCCCGACGCCCAGCGTGAATGCTGGGTGCTGCGAGAGCTGGGCGACTATAGCTACGAGGAGATCGCCCAAGAACTGGACCTCCCGGTATCGACGGTTCGGGGATTGCTCGCCCGTGCACGAAAAGACATCATTCTTCGAATGGAGCAGTGGCGATGAACGAACACGATACCCCTGATCCGCGGGGCCGCGTGACCGAGTTCGAGGACCTCGACGGGCACACCATTGAAAAGCTCTCTGACTACCTCGATGCCGGGCGCACCCCTGTGGATGCTTCGATCGAAGGCTCGCCCGGTTGCCGCATCGCACTGGATGCCCTGACCCGTCTTCGTGAGCTCACCCCCGAGCTCCTTGCATCCGACACTTCGCTGCGGAACCGGAGCCCGACGACACCTGGGTGCAGGGTATTCTCGCTGGCATCACTCTGGATGCGCGCGCCGGGCGGCGCATCCCACTGCCAGCGCCCGGCGCCCGACGCAGACTTGGGCATCACCGAGGGTGCCGTCCGGGGCGTGATCCGTGCCGCGGAGCACACCGTGCCCGGCGTAGTTATCGGCAAATGCCGATTCGACGGAGATGTCACGGTGCCGGGCGAACCGGTGCGGGTCCGCGTCGATGTCAGCGTGCCCTACGGCGAGCCGATCCCGGATCTTGCGGAACGCCTCCGTACGGAGATCAGTGCGCGTGTGATGACACATACCACTCTGAACGTGACCAGCATCGACATTACCGTGCACGATATTCAGCAGCTTCAGAACCGGACAGAAGGAAACCGATGACCGAGCCGACGGACCAGGCAATGGCCGAGGACATCGAGACTGCGATCAGGGCCGTTCCCGGTGTGGCTTCGATCTTCCGCACTGGCGGCATCATCTCGAAAGTGGTCGATGCCGGCGCTCAGCTCCTCGGAGCTCAGCCGAACGAAGCACCGCTTGTCCGCTGGGAGCATACGCCGGAAGGCCCGCGAGCAGAGGCCGCGATAGGCGTGCTCGCCGCCGCGGGAGCTGCTGAAACCAGTCGCCGAGTACACGCAGCGATTGCCGCGCTGTGTACCGGTCGTGGCTGTGCCCCTGTGGAGATCCGCCTCACTGTCGTCCACATCGACGATGGCCCCAGAGACCTCGCGTCCCGACGAACGTCGACGGCGAGCCTAGTGATGCCGACTGAAATCTCGCCTCAAGGCTGAAGCCGCCGCACAGCCCGGCGCAAATCAACACACTCCGCAGCAGACCCCATCATGACGCGCCTGCGCTGAGCCTGCTGAGGCGCTCGTCGAGGCTGTCGATAGCACCTCCGGCAGCGCCGGACTCACATCATAGTCCTCGCGCGGAGGCGGATGAGATACGCGGGGCAGCAAAACCTTTCCTGCGTTCACCGCAAGAGTCAGCGCTACCGACGAGTAGTGTCTATGGAGTCGCCTGCTCCCTCTTGCCTCAGTTCCTCGGTGCGGTCGTTCTCCTGTTGATCGCGGATGATCTCGGAGTTCCGGCGGCGCGTGGTCTCTTCGGTGGGCGCGTATGCGTGCCCAGAGCCCTGTATCGCGCGTTCCCATCGTTCCGCTCGCTTCCGCGCGATTCTTCGATGATCCGGTTCCTCCTCGGGGGCGTTCTCATTTGCATTCATGTTGTCCCCGTAGCTCGCCCGTATGCGAGGCGTTCAGCTTCGACGAACTGCGAAGAGACGCCCGCGATACTGTGATGGCCGCCGCACTGGGCTCGTGCGGTCACGCTGAACTCGAGCGCCGCAAGGCACTTGGACCTAGATGAATAGTCTTGAGCGTGGCCTCTCGCGTCTGCCCCATTGACAGGGTTGCCGAAGCTGTGAGGCGTACATGTAGGGGGCGTATCGTCAGATCATGGAGACACAGACACGAACGAGCGGCGTAGGACGCCGCGACGCTGGGCCTGGGATCGGTGCTGGTGGGTTCGTTGCCTGCTGCCCTGATGACCGATGAGGCTCCGGATCGATACACGGTGGAGGCCGTGTTCACGCGACGCCCCGAACGGGACGAGGTGATCGAGATTCTGGGGAGCGAGACCCGTGACTTTCTCGCGCAGGCTGGCTACCCGACCGTGGAGGTGACGATGTCGGATCGCCGCCTGGAGATCGCGAACACGAACCTCGAGGAATTGCGCGACGGACTCGCGAGCGTTCTCGCGGATTGCCTGGCCGACATCAGCGCAGGGGTCCGGGATCGTCAGGACGCGGCGGCGGTCGTGTTCCAGAACGCGGCTGTGAGCGAGAACGCGCGCACCGCGGCGGTCACCGCTCTCGCGGAATCCGTTACTTTCGCCCCATCCCCAGCTGGTCAGGATTCGGCGGGAGCGGAGGCGAACCGTGTCCGGTCGGATCGCGCTCAGATCAATGACTGGACCGATGAGGGCGGTCACGGACGTTCCTGACGCCCAAGCCCGCAGGATCTCAGGTGCATCATGAACGAGCATCGTTCGACCCGGACTCCACGAACTAGCCGGCCAGTCAATGGCAAGGGCGGGAGCGAGTTCACGACATTGGCGAAAACGATCCGAGAACAGGGGCTGCTGCGTCGCCGGTACGGGTACTACTGGACGAAGCTGGTCGGGCTGCCCCTGGTCCTCGCCGGCGGCTTATTCGCGTTCGTCTGGATCGGTGATACCTGGTGGCAACTGTTCACCGCGGGGCTCCTCGCGATCCTCTTCACCCAGATCGCGTTCCTCGGCCACGACTCCGCGCATCGCCAGATCTTCGTGTCGGGGAAATGGAACGACTGGGTCAGCATCGTCCTCGGCGACCTCCTGGTCGGTATGAGCTACGGGTGGTGGCAGCACAAGCACACACGCCACCATGCAAACCCGAACAAGTTGGGTGCCGACCCTGACATCGACCTTCCAGTGATCATCGTCACTCCGGGTCGAACACCTCCGAAAGGCCGGACGCTGAGATGGCTTCGGGCGCATCAGGGCGTGTTCTTCTTCCCGATTCTGCTCCTGGAAGGGGTGTCGTTGCACGCGTCTGGGGTGCGCCGAGTGCTCGCAAGGGGTGAGCTGAAGCGGCGCTGGGTGGAGATCCTCTTTCTGCTGATCCGGCTGACCGGGTTCCCGGTGCTGGTGTTCATCGTGCTCTCGCCGGGAACCGCGTTCGTGTTCCTCGCCGTGCAGCTCGGCGTATTCGGGTTCTATATGGGAGCCTCGTTCGCGCCGAACCATAAGGGGATGCCGGTCGTGCCGAGAGACGTGAGCCTCGATTTCCTGCGACGCCAGGTGATGATGAGCCGGAACATCCGCGGTACCCGTGTTCTCGATACTGCTATGGGTGGCCTGAACTATCAGATCGAACACCACTTGTTTCCCTCAATGCCTCGCCCGCATCTGCGCAAGGCAGCACCGATCATCGCCGAGTACTGCCGAACCCACGATGTCCCGTATCTGCAGACGGGCTTGTTCGCCTCGTACGCCATCGTCGTGCGCTACATCAACCGTGTCGGGCTCGGGGAACGCGACGTGTTCACCTGCCCGCTCATCGAACAGCGCAATCACTTCACGATGCCAGCAGCATCGTGAAGTTTCCTCGCGCAGACGGGACGGTGAGGCGGTCACATGCCGCCGTGGTCTATCACCCGGCGAAGATCCCACTGGAGCGCGTCCGTGCTGCAGTAGAGATGCAGGAGCGAGCGCTGGGCTGGGCAGCTTCACGCTGGTACAAGACCAACGCACAGGATTCCGGACGCGCCGCGGCAGAGCAAGCCCTGGCGGGTGACCCGGCAGTCATCATCGTGGCCGGTGGCGACGGCACCGTCCGGGCCGTCGCAGACGTCGTCCACAGCTCCGGGATTCCCATCGCACCGATCCCCACCGGTACGGGGAACCTACTGGCGCGCGACCTCGGTATCTCCCTCGGCGATGTCGAGGGCAACATCGAGGCGGCGTTCACGGGCTCGACGCGAGCCGTGGATGTCGGGGTCGCCGAGTTCGACGATGCTGACGGCGCTTCACGACGGCATGCTTTCGTCGTCATGGCGGGTATCGGCCTGGATGCGGAGATGGCGGAGCACACGAGCTCGATCGCGAAGAAGCACCTCGGCTGGCTCGCGTACGTCACCCCCATCGCCAGATCGGTCATCGTCAACAGGCTCTTCCACCTCGACTACCGCGTGGACCAGAACAGAGTCAGATCCACTCGAGCGCACACGGTCATCGTGGGCAACTGCGGCACGCTCACCGGAAACATGCTCCTGATCCCCGGCGCGGTCATCGATGACGGATTCCTCGACGTGGTCATGATGCGCCCAAAAGGACGGTTCGGGTGGGCTCGGATCGGCACGCGCCTCACGCTGCAGGGCATCGCACGGCGCTCCCGGCTCAGCCGGCGCATGCTTGAACGAGCGCCGGATATTCACGCGCTTGCCTATGTCCGGGGGAGACAGTTCGAGGCACGGTTCGATACCCCGCACCTGATCGAACTCGACGGAGACAGCTTCGGCCACGTAACCCGCGTCGATGTCGGCATCAGACCCGGAGCGTTGCAAGTCCGGGTTGCACGGTGAACTGACTGAGCGCAAGCAAGCAGTGCTGGGGTGTGCGGTACGCACGACATGCCGCAGAAGAGCATCCCTCGCTGAGCCACGTGAGGGAGAGTCGGGTTATGCTTTCGAGCGCTTCGCGCGTTGCCTGAGCAGCCCGAAGATCAGGGTGGCGACGAAGAGCACGATTCCGATGATGGCCAACCAGAGCAGGCCCTCGAACACGAATCCCACGATCGACAGCACCGCCCAAACCACAAGCAAGATGAGAAGAACTGTCCACATGTTCCCCACCATGCGCTCCATCTGAGGGCAAAAGAAGGAACTGGCAAGACTCACAGAAAGCCGGCGACCACGGCTGAGCCACAAGATAAGCCTCGCCCCCAGTCCCTGTGGCAACGAGTTTGGGCACGCTGGGGTCAGAATCAACGCGTGACATGAATGCAGCAGTTCTACCAGCAGAGTTTCCCGAGAAACCAAGGTTCCGCATGAAAGGACTAACGCGTTCCCCAGCGGTGCAGCGGCCCCGACTTCGTGACAGGCGCATGCATCGCGCACGACACGCCATACTCGATGCAGACAAAGATACTGCGTCCTCTGCGCTGAACACCGCAACTTTACGACCGTTGCCGATCAAGCGCTGCCTCGTCTTCTGATTCTCTTCGCCATGACTCTTCGCCTGTTTCTACATTCTCCCATTGTGCTATCTCCCGAATGAACGTATGCTACCGTGGTAGGTACCGTAGTTGCCGTACTAGAAACATCGGGCGGTGGTTTGCATGCATGGCGGCGTGATCCTGTTCCGGGGAACCGGAGCCGACGCGCGCCGCTATGTCGAGTCCGACCGTTCCCGCGCCGACGACTACTATCTCGGCGAGGATGCCTCCGTCGCCGCGTTCACCGCCCTCGATAACGCCGGGAACGTGACCGCCGTGCTCGGGCTTGAGCCGGAGGCTTATGCGGCTTGGGTGGACTGGACGAACCCGCTCACGGGTGAGTCGATGGGCAGGCCACGTCTACCCGGTCAGGGGCAGCAAGGGTCGCCGCGGTTCGCGGAGATGGTCGTCAACGCACCGAAATCACTGTCGATCGCCGCCGCCCTGCACCCGGAGGTCTCTGCAGCGTTGGACGCGGCGCAGCAGGATGCGGTGGCGGAGATTCAGCGCTGGATCGCCCTGCACTCCGTGACGCGTGTCGGACCGCGTGGGAAGCAGGAGGTCGTGCCCGCGCGTGAGGTGCAGACGGCTGCAGTGTCGCACCGCACCAGCCGGGCGGGCGATCCGCACCGGCATATCCACTTCCAGATCGGCACCCGCGTCCGAGCAGCCGGAAAGTGGCGAGCACTGGATACGGCGGCGTTATTCAAGCAGCAGGGCGCGATCCGCGCCCTCGGCACTGCCGTGATCGCCGCGCATCCCGAGCTTGCCGAGGTGCTGGATCGGCACGGCCTCACTCTCGATCCGGTGACCGGGGAGGTCACTGAGCTCGAGCGGTTCAACCCTGTGATGAGCAAACGCGGTGAGCAAGTCCGCAAGCACCTGGAACGCTTCGAGGCCGAGTGGGAGGCCGCGCATCCGGGCGAGACGATGGGGCCGGTCGTCTCCGCCCGTCTCGCGGCGAAAGCTTGGGCGCATGAGCGGCCCGCGAAGAAGCCCACCACCCTGCACGAGGAGCAGGCGTGGATGTCGGAGTTGCGTGAGGCCGGTTACGACCCCGACACGTTGCAGCGTCCCGGTCCGCGTGCACAAGTAGCGCTTGACGACCTCTCCGTGCAGGAAGTCGCGAATCGTGCGCTGGATCGGTGCGCCGCCGGCGGGTCAGCGTGGACGCGGCACACGGTGCAGGAACACGCGACCCGCATCATGACCGAGTACGGCGTGCACGCAGCGCCCGATGAGCTACGCGAGTTCGTGCACGTCGCAACCGTGTTGGCGATGGAGGATTGCTTCTCGATCCTCCCGCCCGACGCACCGACCCCCGAGCACGTTGCGCACCTCACGAGCCTGCGGGTAGTGCAGGCCGAGACCGAGCTGCGCGACCTCCTGGCCGCACGCGCGCCGAAGCGCGAACCGCGCCACCCCGATGTATCCGCGGTGGCGCAGACGCGGGGCTTGGACGCGGGGCAGGAGCGGGCAGCTGCCGCGGTGGCCTCGCGCGATCCGCTCGTGGTCGTAGAGGGTGCCGCCGGTGCGGGCAAGACCACCATGCTCGGAGCCGCAATCGAGGTCGCCGCGCAACATGGGCGGGCTGCGCGCGTGGTTGCACCGACGTTGCGCGCCGCACAGGTCGCGCACGAGGAACTCGACGTGCCTGCAAGCAGTGTTGCGGCGCTCATGCACGCGCACGGGTGGCGGTGGAACGATGACGGCGTATGGACGCGCCTCACCCTGGGCGATACCGACCCCGACACCGGGCGCACCTACAACGGCCCGACCGAGGCGGCGCGGCTTGCGCGGGGTGAGCGGGTGATCGTGGACGAGGCCGGGATGCTCGACCAGGACACCGCTCTCGTCCTCTTGACGGTCTGCGCCGAAGCCGGAGCGACGGTCGCGCTCGTCGGGGATCGGGCGCAGCTCGCCGCGGTCGGCCGTGGCGGGGTACTCGATATGGCCGCGCAGATCCGTGGTCGCACGTTCGACATGGCCGAGGTGCACCGCTTCACCGACCCCACCTACGCCGACCTCACCTTGCGGATGCGCGACGGCCACGACCCCGGCGACGTGTTCGATCACCTCGCCGCCCACGGCCTCGTACGCCTCCACGCGAACAGCGAGGACGCATCCGGGCACGTCGCCCGAGAACGGGTGGACGGGGAGGCCGTGACGGTCAGCACCAACGACGAAGCCCGCACCGTCAACGCAGCCATTCGTGCCGAGCGGGTCGCCCAGGGCGTCGTCGACGACACCCGCACCGCCTATGGCAGCGACGACCTCGCCATCGGGGCGGGCGATCTGATCCAGACGCGGCAGAACGACTCCGGTCTCGGGGTCGCGAACCGGCAGCAGTGGATCGTGCAGCAGGTCGAGGACGACGGCGCGCTCCGCGTCCGCGAACACCCGAACGGGCGCAAGCAGCAGCACACCGTGCGCCTGCCCGCCGAGTACGTCGCCGAGCGCACCCACCTCTCCTACGCGGCGACCTCCTATGGAGTCCAAGGAGCGACCGTGACGGGATCGCACACGCTCCTCAGCGACAGCACCAGTGCGGCGAGCGTCTATGTCGGCATGACCCGTGGCCGTGAGCGGAACCTGTTGCACGTCGTCGCGGAGGACGAGGCGGGTGCGCGGGCGCAGTTCATCGAGGCGATGGCGCGCGACCGCGCCGACCGCGGCCTCACTGACGCCACCGAGCGCGCCACGGAGGCCGTGGCCGGGCTGACCGACGACGGCCCCGTGCAGTTCGTCAACGAGGAGATCGCCGCACTGTCGCACCGCGCCCAGACCGCCAAGGCGCAGGCAGAACGATGGCAACAAGTCGGCACCGCCCTCACCGACCTACGCGAACGCGAGACGGCCGTGCGGGAACGGGCGCGCGTGGCCGAGGAGGCGGCGAAGCAACGCGTTGCCGAGGTGCGCGCCGAGGTCGCCGCCCCGCTCGTCTCAGCGGCAGAGGCAGCACTGACCGACTGGCAGGACGCCAGCGCAGAGGTCGAGGCGACAGCCGAGCAGATGCGGTCGGCGTCGTGGTTCGGCAGGCGTCGCGCTCGTACCGACCACGAGGCATCCAAGGCTCGCGCCCAGCAGTCAGGCAAGCATCTGACAGAGGAGTGGGGCGGCCCACCGAAGTGGAACGAGCGCCCCGACGCGTGGGTCGAGCGCGTCACCGGCCCAGTGATCGACGCCGATCCGCGCGTGACCGAGGCAGAGCAGGACCGCCGGGCGGCGCGGAACGCGCTGGTCAGTCGGCTCGAGCAGGCTCAGATAAACCGGCTTGCCGCCTATGCGCGCGTCTTCGGCACGGAACGGGTGCTCCGCAACCGACAGACATACCTCGCCACGAACCCCGCCCAGCAGGCCGCATGGGCAGTGCAGGACGCGAAGCGGGCGCGGGAGGAAGCCGATCTGCTGGCCACGCTCACCCCGGAAGAGGCGACGGCGCGCATCAAGCAGACCCGCGCCGAGCAGGCCGAACGCGAGGCACAGCGAGCCGCGCAGGAGCGCACCCGTCTGCACGACTTCGAGCAGGAACATCGGAGCACCCCAGGCCGAGATGGGCCAGGCATGAGGTTGTGACCCGGCAGAGTCAAGGCCCAACTCTGGTGTTCCGCGCCCTTTCCGCCGCTCAGGCTTCGGGGGATGGGCATGCCGTAGTTCTTCATTGTGATCGAATCCGGGTCGGGTCCGCTGCGCACGCCCGTGTCCAGCCCGTCGATCGCCGCGAGCTCGTCGGCGGTGAGGTCGAAGTCGAAGACGTCGAAGTTCTCCAAGATGCGTGCGGGCTTGACCGACTTCGGAATCGCCGAGCGCCCCTCCTGCACATGCCAGCGCAGCATCACCTGCGCCGGCGACTTCCCATGAGCACTGGCGATTTGACCGATGGTGTCGTTGTCGAGGGTGCTCTGCTGTCCGTCGCCATAGATCGTGACGCCGCCGATGGGCGACCACGCCTGGGTGAGGATGCCGTGCTCAGCGTGCAGGGCCTGCAACTCCTTCTGCTGGAAGTAGGGGTGCACCTCGATCTGGTTCACCGACGGCACGACATCGGTCTCGGACAGGAGGCGGGTGAGCTTGTCGGGCATGAAGTTCGACACCCCGATCGCACGCACCCGGCCATCGGCGTAGAGCTTTTCCAACGCGCGGTAAGCGCCCAGGGTGCGGTCGAAGCTCTCGGTCAGGGGCTGGTGGAGCAGGAGCAGGTCGATCTGGTCGACGCCGAGCTTCTCGGCGGACTTCTCGAACCCGTGGAGGGCCTGGTCGTAGCCGTAGTCGCTGATCCACAGCTTCGTCTCGATGAACACCTCACCCCGGTCAAGACCGGAGTTCCGGATGGCGTCGCCGACACCGGTCTCGTTGCCGTAGGCGGCGGCGGTGTCGACGTGCCGATACCCGACCCGCAGCGCCTCAGACACTGCGGTCGCGGTCTCCTCGGGCGGCGTCTGGAAGACCCCGAACCCGAGCGCGGGCAGCGTGACCTGATTGTTCAAAGTGATCGTTGGAATAGCCATACCCCCAACGCTAAGCACCAGACGGCCAGGTGCGGGAGTCACTACTGTTATCACCCAGACTCGCCTCGGCTGGGAGATACCGGCCGTGACTCCCAGCCCCACAGCGAGCGGTCGTAGCCTTGAGGGTATGGACAATCAGCGGGAGGTACAGGAGTTCCTCACCGCCCTGCGCGCCCGCCTGACCCCAGAGCAGGCCGGGCTCACGATCTTCGGCGGAGAACGCCGCGTGCCGGGCCTGCGTCGGGAAGAGGTCGCGCAGCTCGCCGGGGTCTCCACCGCCTACTACACGCGCATGGAGCACGGGAACCTCTCGGGCGTCTCCGAGTCCGTGCTCTACGCCCTCGCCCGAGCCCTGCACCTGGACGAGGCGGAGACGACGCATCTGCTCGATCTCGCCCGAACCGCCACCGGCCCCCGCAGACCATCACGCACAAGACCCCCCCCCACGGGTGCCCGAGCGCCTGGCCCGGATGCTCGACACGATGCGGGATGTGCCCGCGATCTCCTTGACCCGGCTCGGCGACCCGGCCGCCTCGAACCGGGTCTGCTGAGGGTTTCGTTGACTCGGGTTTCCATTATTAGGCAGCCAAACCGACTGCACCTCTCTTTATAACCTCAAACTCGACCGGTGTCAGCTTTCCCAGGCCCCGTTGTTTGCGTTTACGGTGATACTTCGCTTCAATCCAGTGCACGATGGCGAGCCTGAGCTCTTGCCGGGTACGCCAGGGCTGCCGATCAAGCACGTTCTTCTGCAACAAACTGAAAAATGACTCCATGGCTGCGTTATCGCCACACGCCCCCACACGCCCCATCGACCCTTTCAACTTGTGCTTCTTAAGCGCCTTCTGGAACTTCCGACTCCGAAATTGGCTTCCCCTATCGCTATGCACCACCACGCCTTCTGGCCAGCCACGCTGCATGAGCGCGTTCTCCAACGCTCGAACCGCAAGCGACGCTTTCATGCGGGAATCGATCGCGTACCCGACAATCTTGTTCGAACACACATCCTTGAACGCGCAGAGGTAGAGCTTGCCCTCACCAGCTTGGATTCTAGTAGTCGTCGCAACACCGTCCGGAAGGTGTGATGATGGCTGGAAAGAAATACACAGACGCGCAGCAGGAAGAGTTCTTTCGGCTACTCGACAAAGGCGGGACCGTTCGCGCAGCTGCGAGAGCTGATGGCGTTCATGAGGATGCAGGCCATAACTGGTTACGGAAAACTGGTTTGACGATGCAGCGGGCAACCCCTCGCCAGTATTCCCCGGAATTGAAAGCAGAGTTTCTGCGGCTGGTTCGCGAACGGCAGATCATCTCAACTGTTGCCCGTGAGCTGGGCATCCACAAGCCCACAGCATATGCCTGGGCACGGAAAGCGGGTATCTCAACGAGCGAAGCACGCCGAGTAAACCCTCGGCGTGAGGAGTTCCTACGTTTGCGCGATGCGGGGCTTACCCGTGCGGAGGCCAGAGCTCGTGTAGGTGCCGACGCCCGATCTGCCACAGACTGGGACAAGGGCATCACGATCATTAGTCGCGGAAGAATCTATCCCGATGGCCGGATTGTTCGGTACCCGGAACGCAACAATGGAGGCATGCCTGAACGCAGATCCCGCGCTATTGGCGGCAGCGTCGACCTCAACGTTGTTGAGAAGCTCATCGACCCCCGGTACCTCAGCGTCATTGAACGAGAGCAACTTCAGGATCTCAGGGGCACCGGATTATCACTCCGACAAATCGCGTTGGAGATGGGGCGCTCACCATCAACGATTAGCCGTGAATTACGCCGCAACACCGTCTCGACGAGGGGGTATCTGCCCCATACTGCGCACCGACTTTCGGTCAAACGACGAGCCCGGCAGCGGCAGCCAAAGATGCTTTCCAATGATGCTCTTCTCGCCTACGTGCAAGAGAAACTGGCGATGAAGTGGTCGCCGCAGCAGATCAGTTTCAGGCTGGTGAAAGACTTCCCGACTGACGTGGAGATGCGTGTGAGCACTGAGACGATTTACCAAGCTATCTACGTCCACGCCCGCGGAGAGCTCAAACGAGAACTCAGCAAGCAGTTACGACGCGGCCGAGTGGCCCGTAAACCACATCGTCGGTCCGATGCTCGTCGTCCCCGGTTCGTTGATTCTATGAACGAGATCTCGAAGCGGCCCATTGAAGTCGAATCACGGGAAGTACCAGGACATTGGGAGGGTGATCTCATCATCGGGTCGCTGAATGGCTCAGCGATCGCTACCTTAGTTGGCGCGGTCCACACGGTTCGTAATGCTTGGCCATCTTGGGCAGGAACGAACCGCCGAAGCAGTGAGAGATTCACTCATCGCTACAGTCAAGGATCTTCCCGCAGGGTTGCGTGGATCCTTGACTTGGGATCAGGGGGCAGAAATGGCGGAGCACCAGGCCTTCAGCGCCGCGACTGGCTTCAGCGTCTACTTTGCTGATTCGGCATCCCCTTGGCAGCGTGGCAGCAACAAGAACACGAATGGCCTCCTGCGGCAGTATTTCCCCAAGGGAACCAATCTTGCCGGGCACAGCCTCGAAGTCCTCACTGTGGTCGCCAACGAACTCAACGATAGGCCACGGAAATCACTTGGGTGGGATACTTCCGCTGAACGAATGGCTGCTTTAATGGAAGCCTCGTAGAGTGCTGGCGTTGCGACGATCACTGGAATCCAAGCAGTCCAATGCTCGGTGATATCCACCAACCATTTCTCATCCAAACCATCAGCCGTAAAATCGCGTTGCACCAGGTCGTCACCCACCGGCGCACCAGCTTTCTGGTAGCGGCGCTTTCGTGTCGTAATGGTCGACTGAATGCCGGCGATCTTGCACAGCCGCCACACCCGTCGCTCCGAGATGACAAAGCCAAGATCATGCAGATCATCAGCGAGCACCCGGTACCCGCCCTCGGGGTCGTCCTCGTGGAGCTCACGCAATACTTGAATGATCTGCGCGTCAGCAATCTCTCGGGCAGACAACGGCTGTTTCACCCACTGGTAATACACCTGCTTCGTAAACCCCAGCACCCGGCACGCCACCGCCACCGGCACCCGAATTCGGGCACCGGGCGCGGCCATCTCTTGGACGAGCGGGAACACTATTTCGGGGGCGTGATATGAATCTGCGACAAATACGCCGCCGCACGCCTAAGTACCTCGTTCTCCTGCTCGAGGAGCCGGTTCCGGCGCATCAATTCACGAATCTGCGCATCCTCGCCCGGGGTCACGTCTTTTGCTACCGGCAGGCCAGCGTCACGTCGGTCAGCATCAGCGACCCATTTCGACATTGCTGATTTCGAGATACCAAGATCGCGACACACCTCGCGTTGCGTGGCGCCTGCCCGCACCAACGCGACGGGCGTCTTGCTTGAACTCTTCTGAGTACTTCATCACTGATCATTCTCCTTCACCCCACCCGCATGCACGAGTGGACAGGAGTCAACCAAACCCTCAGCAGATCCAACCTGCTCGGCCGCGCCTTGTTCCCGCACCTGTTCCCGGAGAGCACGCCCCCGCTGAACCGCACCCGGTATCTCTTCCTCGACCCCAGGTCGCCGGAGTTCTACCCCGACTGGGAGAAAAGCGCCCGCGAGTCCGTCTCCGCTCTGCGCCTCCTCGCAGGCCACGACCCCGCCGATGGTGCCCTGATGAGCCTCATGGGGAACTCTCCACGCACAATGCTCAGTTCCGCACCTGGTGGGGCGGGCACACCGTCCGCACCCACACCAGCGGAACGAAACGCATCAACCATCCCATGATCGGGGAACTGACCATCGGCTACGACGTGCTCGCGATCCAGTCCACGCCAGGGCTCACGATCACGACCTATCTGCCCGAGCCCGCCACCCCCTCCGCCGACGCTCTGGACATGCTCCGAAGCTGGATCGCAGAAGACCGACAGACAAGCGCTCCCGATACCTCCACAGGCTCCCGCGCTTAGAGTCTGTGAACAGCCTCCCGCCGACGGCTCGGTGACCGGACGTATCGAGTTACCGTCCGAGGGTCGGCGGTTCAGGGCAACTGGTCGGGGCGGAATGCTGCCGGCCAGTCCGGTAGCTCTCGCGGCAGGGTCGGGCGCTGGCGCGGCACGAGTTCGGCGGGGAGCACCTGTTCCAGATGCGCCCGACGGGCGCGCTGTTCCCGTTCCAGTTCACGGATCGGTGTGCCCGGCGTCTGGCTCAGAGTGCGAATCATGGCCTGCGCGTCGCGTTGGAGCCTGACGTAGGCAGGCGCGGTTTCCACTCCGAGATAGCCGGGCCTCGCCTGGGCCTTGGCGAACACGGCCGCATAGCCCTGTTGAACCAGCCGAACGCCTCCCTTTCGCCGAATGGGCGGTGCTGTTCATGGCCGAGCGCGTCTGCCGCATGGGCGGGCTGCTCCACTCCCCGGCGTCGGTGCGGGAGTTGTCGAACAGGAGCCGTTTGCGAGAGAGCACCCGCATCCGCTGGACATGCGGGAGCGCTTCGAGTGCCGCGACGACACCCGCCGATCCCGCCAGCGCGGTTTCGTGTGCTTGGGGTGGTGTCCAGCGGCCCACGGCCGGGTATCCGGCGTCGAGGGAACGCATCTCCGCCGACAGCCGGGATGCCGATGTCGGGGTCACGACCGCGATGACCTCGACCCGATATCCGGCCTCGGCGAACCGGGTCGCAGTGGCGGTCACCATGCCCGCGTCGCGGAACGTGCCCTCCAACAGCACCGAGTACCGATGCGCGAGCGCATGATCCAGCGCCAGGCTGACGAGCCCACCCGAGACCGAAGCAGTCGCGGCGGGCGTCACAAGAGGTGCGTGCATGTGCCAGGCGCGCGTAGTCGGGGTGATACTCGCGCAGATCGTCGCCGGTGATCTCCGACCAGATCATCAGCGGCATGCTCGCGCAGAACGACTTGTTGCGCCCGTGTCTTGCCTGCTGCCGGTTGCCCGCCCAGGAGCACCAGCGGTGGGGCGATCTTGATCGGGTGCGTGTCCGGTGAAGAGTTCGTCGCGGGCGTCAGCATCGAACACCTGGGCGAGCCAGGCGTCGGAGCCGACCGGTTCGGTCACTCGGTGCCGGTGAGGGCGAGTTTTTCCAGTCGCCACACTTCGTCTTGCGCGATGAGCCCGGCTCGGTCGTCCGCGTCCAATGCCCGCACCTGCTGCTTGACCAGGCGGCGGCGTGCAGCCCAGTGGTGGCGCGCTCGGCATCGTCGGCGGCGGCGTTCTTGCGGTTGAGCAGGATCGAGGAGAGCACCGAGGCGGTGTGCCGGGGCGATGTCATAGACCATCGCGTCGGAGACATGCTCGAAGTCCGCCCGCGCCTGCGGCGGCTGCGTCAGATTGGTGTCACTCATGCGCTCCTCCGTTCCTCTCCTACCTGAGTTTACCGCGGTGAGCTGACCATGCCCAGGGCGGTGGTGCGGATTCGGCACGCCCGGCAACGTCTCATCCATCCTCGGGGCGGGCGTCTGCGAACAGGGCGAGGAACTTCTCGCGCGGGATCACGACCCTGCGCCCGAGCTTGACCGAGGGGATCGTGCCCTCGTTGATGCTCGTGGTGATCGTGCGGGGATCAACCCCGAGCGCCTCGGCGGCTTCTTTCCGGGTGATGACCAGGCTGCGCCGCCTGCGCAGGTCTTCCATGTCGAGAGTGCTATGCCGCATCATCACACCATCCGTTCCAGTTACGCGCGCGAGGGGTGCATACCAAGATAGAACGACGGGGCTTGTGCTGTCAAGCACCGCGTTGTAGATTTCTTCTATGGAAACAGAGCGAGTGCGGGGCAACCCCCCAGGCATCACGAACACGCACGTCGCCGAACAACATCCGCACGGCCCGGCAGGCGATCGGCATGGACTTGCGCACCCTCTCCGACGGGATCGCCGCCACCGGCCGGAAGCTCTCACCGTCAGGGATCAGCAAACTGGAGGCCGGTGATCGCCGGGTGGACGTGGACGACCTCACCGTCATCGCCTACCTGCTGCGTACCACTCCGGCGGCGCTCCTGACACCACAGGACGAGGCAACCAGCGCTCACCGGCGTGCCGGACGATTATGAGCCGGAAGAGATCGATAGATGGCTGCGCGGGGAACTGGTCCTCACTGACGAGGGCCTGTTCAACTACTGGCAGCAGGAATGGGTCATCTGCACCGACCGCATCCACTACCTCGAAACCACCCTCGAAGGGATGACCGCCCCGGGGCCGGACGATCCAGAGAAGACGCGGGCACACCCCAAGACCATCGCCGCCTATCAAGAGCGGTTGGGAGCAGGCGCGGGCACGCG
This sequence comes from Leucobacter sp., assembly GCA_034676385.1. GTDB lineage: Bacteria > Actinomycetota > Actinomycetes > Actinomycetales > Microbacteriaceae > Leucobacter. The sequence continues at coordinate 1,491 of JAUCCH010000061.1, read as the reverse complement.
CGCGGGTGATCCGGGAGCGGGGCGTGCAGCTCGATCCCGAGGGGCGTGTTGTTCAACGCCGCCGATTACATCGACAACTACGCCGACACCCACCAGCTCGGCACGACGACGGCAAGGAGCACACGGTCATGACCACAAAGAAGCAGCCCGACCAGCAGCGCGGCGGGGGTGAGAAGCAGCAGCGTCGCTCACGCTCCCGGCAGCCCGGCTCGATCCAGGGCTACGACACCGACAAGGGGAAGCTGTGGCGGTTCCAAATCTACGTCTTGAAAGACCCCGAGTACCCCGAGATGGGGATGCGCCGCCTCACCCGCTCCGGGTTCACCAGCACCGACGAGGCGAACGACGCCCTGCAGGAGGCGCTCAAACAGCGCAAGCAGAACGAGAAGTTCGGCAACAAAACCCCCCACCCTCGGCGTCTACGCCGACGAGTGGGCAGCGGGATTGAAGCTCGCGGCGTCCACGATCAAGGGGTACAAGAAGATCATCCGCAACCACATCCGCCCCAGCTCGGCAGCATCCGGCTCGACAAACTCACCGCCACCCGGATCGCCCGCCACTACCGCGACTTGGAGAAGTCGGGCCGCAAAGACACCTACGGCAAGGGCAAGCCGCTCTCGGCCAACAGCGTGCATAAGGTGCATGTCGTGCTCGGTGCGATCCTCGACGCCGCGATCGACGACGGGCACCTGACCGTGAACCCGGCGAAGAAGAAGCGCGCCGTCAAGCGCCCACGACGAGCGAGGTGCGGGCGCAGAAGCCCAGATTGCGACGTGGACGGCCGACCAGTTGCAGACCTTCCTCACCTGGAACCGCGACGAACTGGAAGACGAACTGTTGCCCGCTATGGCGACTCATCGCCTACACCGGCATGCGCCGCTCCGAAGCGCTCGCTCTCAAGTGGTCGGATATCAACACGAAGACGATGCGGTCGGCATCCGCCGCGCAGTCGATACCGACGACTGGACGAAGACGAAGACCACCAAGACCGGGCAAGCCCGCGTCATCGACGTGGACGCCGAGACGTTGAAGGTACTCGCCTCGTACAAGGTCGCCCGCGCCGAAGTGTCGTTCGAGCTGGCGAAAGCCGATGCCTACGTCTTTGGAGACGACGACGGGAAGCTGCGCTCACCCGACGCCATGACGAGCCGATGGGATCGCCGCCTCAAATGGATCACCGCGAAGTACGACAGCATGACCCGCGTCACCATCAAGGGGCTGCGTCACACCCACGCGACCCTGCTGCTCGAACTCGGCGAGCACCCCAAGGTCGTCCAAGAGCGCCTTGGTCACTCAACGATCACGACGACGATGAACATCTACCTTCCACATCACCCCGACCATGCAACGGTCGGCCGTGACCCGCTTCGCCGCCCACCTCGGCAAGGCTTAGCACTTTTTCTAGCACTTCCGACGCGAAAGACCCAACCCGGAGAACTAAATCCCAGGTCAGGGGCCATTTCATTCGCGTGCACGAGGAGGGGGACTTCA
>JAUCCH010000060.1:0-15302 GCA_034676385.1 Leucobacter sp. | reverse complement strand
CATTATCACCACTGTCGTGCAAAACACCGCAGACGAGAGTCGCAAAGCCGGCGTAGTTGTGGCTGTGGAACGCGAGACCGCAGCCGCAGTCTGTGACCCAGTGCTCGTCCGTCAGCTCCTGAGCAATCTGGTGCTGAATGCCATCAGGCACAATCACACCGGCGGACGTGTCGATATAGGCGTAATCCGACAAGCCGGATATGCCGGAGTGCAGATCTCAAATACCGGTACCCCAATCACCCACCAGCAAGCCGCACAATTGACTGAGCCCTTCGACCGCCGCGAGGGCCGCGTGAGTACCGGAACGGCGAGCGGCCGAGGCCTTGGCCTTTCGATCGTTAAAGCGATCGTGACGGCGCATAAAGGAACGCTCAACATTCGCGCAAACGCCGCGGGCGGCAATTTCAGTGACAGTACTCCTGCCACAGGCGGAAACGTCTCGAGCCGAAAACGTGTGACGGGCTCGGTGTTTAGCCCGGATTCACCGATGATTGGGTTAGAAATGAGTCACCGAGATAACGGAAATTCCTCTCTGATCTGGATAAATAGTGGTTACAACAACTAGAATTCCAACCGAACCAGGAGGCATCTCTCAGATGCAATTCAATCACACGAACGTGGAGCTATTTGCGACGTTTGACGTCTCTAATCTCGTGTCGACCGCAGGTTTGGTGCCGGTGATACGACGCGCCAGGCGGGCAGGCTCTTGACAGAGCTAGCTGGGAAACATCCCACCGTACCCACCCATAAAGGTGCGAACGCGGGAGGAAAGGTCGCATCCGTGGTTACGGGTATTTTCGCTGGCGCAGAGTCAATCGAGGATATGCGCCTGCTCAGACATGACGGCATGGGCACCTGTTTATTCATGTGTTACGCCGTCCACGCTGGGCTCGTTCCTGAGGTTCTTCTAGTTTGGGCATGTGCGTCAGCTTGATGCGGTCGCGTCCCGATTCCTCACCCGCGAAAGCGGCGAATTACTCGCTGAGTGCGAGGGGCACGCGTTTGTGGATATTGATGACACCATCATCGAGGTCGAGGGCTATCTGAAGTAAGGCGCATTGTTTGGGTACTCCGGGGTGCGTGGCCTGAACACGGTCCTCGCGATCGCGTCGACTCCCAATCTGCGCCCGTCATTCTCACCCAGCGCATCCGGAAAGGATCAACATGCTCAGCAAGATGAGCGAAAACAAGTCGTCAGGGTCGCGCCCGCGCAGCTGAGTCGCATGTCTGGAACGCGACGAGTGCTCCTGCGCGCTGATGCCGCTTACTACTCACATGAACCGTCCAAGGTTTTCTGCCGCTCTCAGGTGTTGGACAACTCCCGGGCGGGAGCGGCGTAGTAGATCTCTTCAAACTCTGCTGGAGGGATCATTCCGAGACTACCGTGGAGCCTGCGATGGTTGTACCAATCCACCCACCCAGCGGTCGCAAATTCAATATCAGCGATCGTTTTGTACGGGCCGTCATGAAACACCGTGGTGCGGATACATTCGGTTTTATAGACGCCGTTTATGCTCTCCATCAGGGCATTATCGTACGCATCGCCGACAGACCCGATCGATGGGGCGATCCCGTCAAGTTCGAGTTTCTCGCACCACGCAATTGCAGTGTATTGAGACCCCGCATCGGAGTGCGCGATGAGCTGGCCTGCCTCGATGGGGTGCCCAGTTCGGTCGCGTTCCCACAATGCGATCTGTAACGGCCGCAGCACGAGATCAACAGTTCTTGTGGTGTGCGCATGCCATGCAACGATGCGTTGCGCATACACGTCAAGGATGAACGCCACATACACCCACCCAGCCCAGCACCTCACATAGGTGAAATCCATGACCCATTTCTGATCAGGGCGAGTCGCCGTGAAATCACGATCAAGCAGATCAGCAGCACGCTGCCCGTCCGCGCTTTGCACCGTCGTTCGAATCCCTTTCGCTCGTGTGATCCCAGAAAGCTCCAGCGCATGCATTGCCCAGTCTACCGCACCACGAGACGCGTCTAGGATCGTTGTGCGGCGCACGAACGCGGTCATTTTCTTGCGCCCGTAGAGCCCTTCAGGTGTCAACACGCGCCGAGTAGTGCCGTCAGAAAAGGCTTTGTCTTTCCATGCGATCTCACGCACCGCATCCATCACCAGCGCGTCGCTCACCGTCCGCGTAGCGACACGGCCTTGTCTCCAGGAGCGGTAGGTTCTTGCAGCGATCTTCACGCCTTGCTCTTTGAACACGCGACAGATCGACTCGACTGCGAACCCCTCACTACGGAGTTGATCGATGAATCCCATGATCAACGGTTTCGGGGGTCGAGTTCCCCCGCCGAAGAAAGTTGTTGCCGCTTGCAAGATCGCGACGTCTTCCCGTAACCGTTTGTTCTCCGCCTTGAGGCGTTTAATCTCTGCATGCTCGGCCGTGGTGACGCCCTCCCGGTCGCCGGTGTTCACCTCGACTTGGTTGACCCATTTGCGAAGCGTTTCACCCCCGACACCGCATTGTTTCGCGACCGCGCTGATCGCGGCCCATTTCGATGGGTATTCGGATTGGTGTTCAAGCACGAGCCGGATCGCGCGTTCTTTCACGGCAGGGTCAGTTTTCTTGGCCATTAGAAATATCTTCCTCTAAAACGAGGCGGCAGAAAACCTTGGACGGTTCAGGTTGCCAGTTCGTTCTCTATTGGGGTGACTGCAGTATCGCCAGCTCGCTGACCAGGCACGACAACCTACGCGTCTCGTGAGGGAGCTCCGCACTACGGCAGGGATGCTACATCGGCACTTGCCTTCCCCGGAACTAACTGCTTATGATGGGCTCTCAGGGTTACAGTGAAATTCTAGAGAATACTGAGGGAGCTTCAGTGAAGAACGTTGAAATTGCCGGGGCGGGACTCTCCGGGCTGACCGCAGCGGCAGCGTTTGCAAAGGCCGGATGGTCCGTGCGTGTGCACGAGAAGTCATCTAAGCTAAGAGAAATCGGTGCCGGGATCTATCTTTGGGAGAACGGCTTGCGCGCGCTCGAAGAGATCGGTGCCTACGACGCAGTCGTCGATAACGCGGAGTGGGTCGAAGAGCCACTACTTCGTGATCATCGTGGTGAGACGTTGCAGGAAGAGTGGCTGCGTAATCATCGTTTGGTCACCGTCGGCCGGCGCCATCTCCACCGTGTGCTTGTAGAGAACGCTGAACGTCTTGGAGTGGAGATCCAAACCGACTCACCGATCGTCAGTGCCTTGCCGGACGGGACGCTTGTGAGTGCGAGCGGCGACAGGTATTTCGCTGATCCAGCAATCGGGGCGGATGGCGTGTTCTCGAAAGTACGCGACTCGCTGGGACTAAGGGAATCACTCGTCGACCTCAGAGACGGCGGTGGACGCCATCTGATCCCACGCACGCCCGATGATCCCGTCAACATGACGATGGAGCAGTGGAATGGCGGACGTCGTATCGGGATTGTGCCGTGTTCGCCCGAGCAGACCTATGTCTTCCTGTGCTGCCCTGCTGACGATATTGAAGGTCGTGCTCAGAGCCCGTTCGATCCGAAAGTTTGGCTTGAGTCCTTCCCCGAATTCCGCTCTCAACTCGAGCGGATTCCCGCTGATACCGAAGGGCGCTGGGCGCCATTCCACGATGTCACGGTCAAGTCGTGGCGTTCGGGTCGTGTCGTACTGGTTGGCGACGCTGCTCACGGGATGTCGCCGAATCTAGGTCAAGCGGCCTGTGTCGCGATGACGAACGCGGTCCACCTAGCGATAAATGTGTCACGCTCCCGGAACCTCGACTTTGCCCTTCGGTCTTGGGAACAGCAGATGCGGCCTATGGCAGATGGTGTTCAGAAGTACTCGCGGATCTATGGTCGAGTAGGCACCCACTGGCCGAAGAACCTCCTAGGCATGAGATCGCGGCTAGTGAAGCGCTTCACGGGATCACGTCGTGTGCAGGGGGCTATCAATTTTGCCGCCGAAAACTACCCTGACGGCAGCATCAAGACGCCACAGTCCCATTAAAGACCAAACGCAATAGAAGGAAACGCCCTAGCAAAGGAGCTAGCACAATGAAGAAGCCAATGGCGACCATGACGACGGTTGCGGCGATAGCGATCGCACTTGTCGGCTGCACATCACCGGGGGGCGACACTGATGAAGTGGTGATTGACGGTGCTTCGTGGACTGTACCCGCGCTCGTCACTGATTGTTCATCAGAGGAAGTCGATCCCGCGGGTTGTACAGGACCAAGCGAGTTGTCCGAATACGTATCCCTGAGTCGTGACGAGGTGACATCAGCGTGGAACCTGTGTTCGGTCCTCCCGCACTTGAAGGACTCAACCTGGGTTGGAATCAACTATGGACAAGCCCTTCAGGCGGAGCGACTGGATATCAACCTGTCCATTGTGGACGCAGGCGGCTATGAAAATCTGGCTGAGCAAGTGTCTCAGGTTGAGGACTGCATTAGTGCTGATGCGGATGCCATTCTCATTAGTTCTGTAAGCTACGACTCTCTGAACCAGGTGCTGCAGCGGGCGATGGACGCTGGTATTAAAGTCATCGATGTCGGTAACGGAGTTTCGCTGCCTGACGTTGACGGCCGTGTGCTCCAGGACTACGTCGATATGGGCATGATGATCGGCGGCCATCTTGCTGAACTTGGTGAGCCGATGCGTATCGGAGTTCTTCCCGGGCCGGCTGGCGCTGGATGGGCTGAACGGTCGCTGCTCGGAGTTCAGCAGGCAATCGAAGGAAGCTCTGTCGAGATCGTCGATGTCAAGTACGGGGACACCGGCAAGGAAGTGCAACTGGGGCTCGTGGAAGATGTCCTGGCAGCGAACCCCGACATCGACGCCCTGCTGGGCAATGCTGTGATGGCCGAAGCCGCGACATCGGTTATCGCCGAACAAGGTATGGGCGATCAGGTGAGTTTGTATGGAACGTATGTGACTCCCGAGCTCGTAACCATAATGTCGGCTGGCCGCGCCAACTGCGCGCCGTCAGAGCAGTCGAGTCTGATTGGCCAGATGTCTGTTGATCTCGCCGTTCGCATACTGGAGGAGCAGTATTTGGGTTCACCGAACCTGCGATTCGCTCCGGTGCCGCTTGTCATCTGTGGGCCAGCGGAAGGTACGTTCGACAACGTAGAGACCTTTGACGCAACCGGAAGCTTCGCAACAGATGGCTATCAGCCTCGGTCGTTCGTCGAATCTGCGAGGTGACGCCTTGTTGACTTCTCCAGAATTCGTACTTCGTGGCGTCGTTCGAACGCTGTCACCTGTTGGTGTCGCCGAGGCCGTGCACGTCCGAAATGGCCGTGTGGCGGCAGTGGGGAGTGCTGCACTGGCGCATGAACTGGGAAAGCGGGGTGTAACGGTTCTCGATGCGCCGCGGGAAGGTGCGATTCTTCCGGGATTGATCGATCCGCACGTTCATCTCACCCAGTATGCGATTGGGACGGCCCGAGGTGTCGACTGCAGGGTGCCAACTTGTGTGGATATTGCCGATGTGCTCGACGCATTGCGTGAACGTGCTGCTGTGACTGAACCAGGCCAGTGGGTGATTGGATACGGAAACCTATTCTTTGACCAAAAGCTCGCCGATCGACGCTACCCAACGCGAACCGAATTGGACTCAGTTTCCACCGCGCATCCGATCGTTATTCACTGTGGTGGGCACGTGTCGCTCCTTAATACGAACGCACTCTCGCGCGCACAGGTTGAGCAATTCGTGCGCGCGGGGTATGGGACTGTGGGGCAGTCCGGTCGTGCAGATGGACGAATATGGACAACCGACGGGTTATGTTGCGGAAATAGACGGTCACCTCCCAATACCCGAGCCCGGACAGGATGAGGTCATCCGTTGGTTGACGGAGCGCTATCGCGATGACTACCTGGCTCACGGCGTCACTACGATCGGGGAGATGCTCGAATCGGATAGCCAGCTCGAATCAATCAATGAGGCTGTACGTAGTGAGAAGTTCGCCGGTCGCGTAGCACTTTACGCCATGAGCCCAGCGTTCCGGGATACTCTTGCGAGCTTTGATTGGGTTGCTGATTTTCTCAGTTTTAATAGTGAACGGCTATGGGCGCAAGGCGTCAAATTATTCGTCGACGGTGGTTACTCAGCCCGTAATGCCGCGAGTATTCTGCCATATAGCCCTGACCATGCACCGCGCCCAGGGTATCGAGGCCGTCTCAATAAGAGTCGTGAGGAACTACTGGAGGCGTTCGCGCAGTCTGCTCAGCGTTCGATTCAGCTTGCCATTCATACGAACGGTACACGTGCCCAGGCCGAAGTCCTTTCTGCGCTTCGACACTTTGGAGAGCAGATCGATGTTCGTGTGGAGCATCTCGGCAATGTGCTCGAGGACGCGGCTGTAATTGACGAATGGAAATCTTGCGGAGTGCGGCCGGTGATGCAACCCGGCTCTTTGGCGAATTTCATCGGCGACTACCTGCCTATGCTGTTCCCAGGAAAGGGCGTGACGGGCCGAATGCCGTTGCGAACTATCATTGACGCTGCGGTAGATCCGGTATTCAGCTCTGACATCACCCTGGGTGGAGATCTTGGAGCTGCCAATCCGTGGCGCAACATGTGGGCTGCCGTCGCACGTCGAAGTTTTTGGGGGCTTGAAGTGGAGCCACATGAAGCAATATCCGTTGAGGAGGCATTGCGGGCGTATACAGTGAACGCAGCGTCGGCGATCGGTCGAAGCGACGAACTTGGGAGTTTGGAGCCTGGGAAACGAGCGGATTTGATAATCACCGAGCGTGACCCTGTGAACACCCACATTGACAACCTTTCGCTCACTTCAACTCTCACGGTCTTTCGTGACGGTCTTCGCGTATACGATGTTTCGGGGAAGGACTGAGAATGACAGCTCTCCTTGAGTTGCGAAAGCTTTCGAAGAGATTCGGGTCGATTTCGGCGCTATCCGACGTGTCCCTTCGAGTGTATGGCGGCCAAGTTCACGCCATTATGGGAGAGAATGGCGCAGGGAAATCTACTCTCATTAAGGCCCTGAGCGGTATTCACACGCCGAGTGCGGGAGAGATTTTGCTGGACGGCAGGGCCGTCGAGCTTGACTCGCCGCTAAAAGCGGCGGAGTTAGGTATTCGCACGGTTCATCAGGAACTGCATATCGTGCCGCAGATGACGGTCGCCGAGAACATAATGCTCGGCGCGACGCCAACGCGTGGGGGGCTCATTGCGCAACGGTCGCTGTACAGAACTGCTCGTGAGATCCTGTCTCAGTTGGGGGCAGACATTGAACCAGGTGAGCTGGCTGGGCGGCTTTCGAGATCGCAACAGCAACTGATTGAGATTTGTCGAGCGCTTCTGGGCGACGCACGCCTGCTGATTATGGATGAGCCGACGGCTTCTCTGGGTGAGGAGGAGAGTCGACAACTCCTGGACATTGTTTGGCGAGTTACGGCGGATGGTGTGGGAGTGATCTATGTCAGCCACCGTATGCACGAAGTAGTGGAGATTGCTGACGAAGTCACGATCCTCCGTGATGGAAACTACGTATCGACGCATCACACGCCGATCAGTCAAGGTCAGCTGGTCGAAGACATGATCGGACGGCCGGTCAGTGAACTTTACACGCACCGCAGGCGAGATCCGGGAGAGACGCTATTGCATGTCTCTGGCCTCTCGACTTCATTGCTCAGCGACGTAAACGTGCGTGTGCGTGCCGGTGAAATTGTTGGGCTTGCAGGACTTATCGGGTCGGGTAAGTCTGAGATTGCACGCGCCATCTATGGGTTGGAGAACCTTTCGTCCGGTAGCGTGTTCGTTGAAGGCCGCGAGCAATCGAAGTTGCGACCAGCGCGGATGCTACGGGCCGGTGTCGCATATTACCCGTCGGATCGGCGACGCGAAGGTCTCATCCTGAGGAGGCCACTGCGGGAGTCGATTACGCTCGGGGCGCTTCGCGCCGGCGGGCTCACTCGGGGCGGGTTGATTCGCGTCTCGAAAGAGAAACGCTCGGCTGACGAACTTGCCGCCCGACTCTCCCTGCGTCCTCCTACCGTTGCTGCGCCTGCGAGCCAGTATTCGGGTGGAAATCAGCAAAAGGGACTTATCGCACGTGGAATGCTCCATCGAGCGACGGTTCATATCTTCGATGAGCCGACCGTGGGTATTGATATCGGTGCCAAGGCGGATGTTTATGCGCAGATGGATGAGTACGCAGCCGCAGGTGCCGGAATTATCGTCGTGTCGTCCGATCTTACTGAATTGATTGGAATTAGTGACCGCGTATATGTCGTCTCTGACGGACGTATTCGAGCTGAACTCGTCGGGGACGAGATCACGGAGTCGGCTGTTGCCTCCCACTTCTTTACGACTAACTGATTGTGATTCAAACTATGTCTAATTTCTCTACCATGACTACCACGCTTCGTCTCCCCCGTTCATCGCTTCGTGTGATAAATCGCGCGACTCTACTACTCTTGCCGGTTCTTGTCGTCGGACTGTGCGTCGTATTCGCGGTTATGGAGCCGCGGTTTCTCGACGTAACGAATCTCACCAATGTAGCCCGACAGTCGGTATTTCTTCTGCTTATCGCGCTTGGGCAGATGATTGTTCTCATCAATGCCCAGTTGGATCTTTCCGTCGGTGCAACCCTGGCTTTTACGAGCGTCATAGTGGCATCCGTCACCAGCGCGATCGGTGAAGGGTGGTTTGCTGTCTTTGCGGCGCTGGCCGTAGCCGTCTTGGTCGGCGTATTGGTGGGTCTCTTCAATGGATTCATCGTGGCCTTCTGGAAAGTTCCGTCATTCATGACGACGCTGGGGACCACTTCCGTGCTCACCGGAGTGGCGCTTCTTATCACCAAAGGTGCGCCGATCACCGGCGTGCCCTTCTCTCTTATCGACTCTCTGGGTGTGGGCTCTGTGCTCGGCGTCCCCATCCCTGTGGTCATTGGGATCGCCCTGCTGCTGTTTGTCATGTTGCTGATGAACAGAGTGCCGGCTGGGCGGAACATGTATGCAGTAGGGGGGAATCCTCAGGCTGCGCGGGTATCAGGAATCAGCGTGAAGGGTACGCTCATCCTTGCGTTCATAATCTGCTCGGTGTTCGCGGCCCTTGCGGGTCTCCTGCTCACGGCTCGAATCGGTTCGGGAGAAGCGTCGCTGGGAGCGAGCTACGTGATGCTCTCGATCGCGGCCGCAGTGCTGGGCGGTACGTCTCTGTTCGGCGGAGAGGGGGTTGTATGGCGGGTGTTGTTGGGAGTCCTCTTTCTAGGCGTGTTGAGCAACGGAATTAATCTCTTGCACGTCTCTAGTTACGTTCAAGAGATTGTTATCGGTGCCGTCCTCATTCTTGCGGTCGGGCTCGAACGCCTGCGTGAGAAGTCGTGACCTGCTCGATTGCGCTGCGCCTCGGGTCGCGATGACACGCTTCTCGGCGCTAAGATCGAGGCAACGGAGGGAGGGAGCATGCGGGTAGATGGGCAACGAATCAGGAGACTGCGCAAGGCTTCGAATCGGACGTTACAGGACTTGGCCGAAGACGCGTCTCTCTCCGTCAGTTTCCTTTCGCAAGTAGAGCGCGGCCTCTCCGAACCTTCTTTTGATTCGTTGCTTCGGATCGCGGGATCGCTCAACGAGCCGATGACCGCGATTGTCCGTGATGAGCCAGCCGGGACGGACGGCGTGGGCAGTCATATCGCGCACGAATCTGGCGTATATAGGGATCGCTTCGTCACTCCGGACACCGCTCGGACGATTCAGGTGCTCGAGGCGATCCTCGAACCCGGTACGCGTTCACGTGTACGGGCATACGTTCACCCCGAGGACGAAGAGTGCGTTTACGTTTTTCAGGGTGAGATCGAATTCATCGTTGATGGCGAGTTGCGGCGGTTGGCTGCCGGTGACGCGCTCATGATTGATCCGCGCCTGCCTCATTCGTATGCCAATGTGGGCGCTGAGCCCGTTCGATGGTTGTGGATCTCGGCAAAGGTGTCTGCTCGCGAATGAACGCAAGGGCCTGCTGCACGGTTAGGTGACATTCGACATGGCTAGCTTTTGGCTGGCCTGGAAGGATGATCATCATGACCGCAAAATATCCCGAGGAGTTCCGAGACGACGTCGTACGTGTCGCGTTGAACCGCGACCCCGGCGTCACGCTGCCGCAGATTGCGAAGGACTTCGGCATCCATGTCGGCACCCTCGATAGGGTCTGCTGTCGGACGGTCCTATAGATGTCAAGCCGTACCAAGATCAGTTCTGAGGTCGTTGAACACTTCGCGTGCGATGAATCGTTTGAGGCAGCGCAGTACGTCTTTCTTTGAGAGGCCTTCTGTGAGTCGGCGCTGCATGTAGTCGATCGTTCGCGCGTCGTACCTGAGTCTCACGACCGCGATCATGTGGAGTGCACGATTCGCTTTCCGGTCGCCGCCTCGGTGGAGCCTCATACGGTGACTCTTCCCTGATGACACCGGCACGGGTGCGACACCGCAGAGCCTCGCGAACGCTGCCTCGCTGCGGAACCGTGCGATGTTTTCGCCGGCAGTGACCAACAGTTGGGCGGCATGGATCGTTCCGATTCCTACCCTGGATACCAGCGTTGGTGCTGTTGCGTTCACGAGTGTGGTCAGCGCATTTTCAAGCTCTTTGATTTCCGAGTCGAGGTCAGCAGCCCGGACGGCGAGGACTCGGAGGGCGAGCTTCACTGCCTGAACGGGATCATGCAGGCGCGCCCGATCGATACGGAATTTCCGGCAGTGGCGTGCCGCTGCCAGCCCACCCCTGGGTGTGCTCTCCCTCACGTCGGCGGGTGCGGTGACCAAGATATCTTGCAGTTGCACGATGGCAGCGGTGCGAGCTTTCACCGCAGAATCACGCGCGAGCAAGAGGAACCGTATCGATTCGATGACGCTATCGGTGCGTTTGGGGATAGCCGTGGCAACCCCTGCGAGCACTTTCCGTGCAGCAGCTTCAGCATCGATGGTGTCATCCTTACCGACTCTCGCTTTGGTGTGTGCGTGCGGGGTGTTCACTTCTCGTACCTCGACCTGGTGATCGATCAAGAACCTGGCGAGTCCGGCGGCGTAGGAGCCGGTAGATTCCACTCCGAACGCTTGAACGTGGCCGTGCTCGGTGGCCCAGGACAGCATGTCTGCGTATCCGAGGGAAGTCGCCGGGAACTCGCTATCGGTAAGGCGTTGCCCGGTGCTGGGAATAATTACCGCGTGGTGAGTGTGTTTATGCGCGTCAACTCCGACGATGACTTCTGGTTGACGCTTCAGCGTTCCGGTGGTCATGATGGTGGGGTCTCCTTCACTTCGATGTGCTGGATGACCGAACCGGGCCGGGCGGACACAACAGTGACGGGGGACTTTGAGGTGTCATGCTTGTTGTAGACAGGAGAACTCCATTGGAAGGAATCCCATCAGATGTCTACACGCCGACCCCGTAGGGAGTTTACTGACGAGTTCAAAGCCGACGCTGTGCGCATGGTCACCGAGCTCGGAAAGACCCGAGCCCAGGTCGCCCGCGACCTAGAAATCAACGAATCAACACTCGGGAAATGGGTTGGGAAAGCAACCGGCACGCATGGCACTGGTTCAGGGTCAGCCCGCCGAACCCCTGACCCTCACTCGCAAGACCCGCACGAGATGCAACGTGAGATCAACCGGTTGCGTGAGGAAAACACGTTCCTAAAAAAAGCGGCGGCCTTCTTCGCGAAGGAACAGCGGTAGTGCGCAAGTACGAGCTGATCGAACACGAAGAAGGCCAACATGCTGTCACGTTCATGTGTCGACTGCTGAAAGTGCATCGTGCGGGTTTTTACGCATGGAAGCAGCGGCGACATGCAGCACCTGATGCCCGAAAGATACGGCGGCAAGAGCTCTCCGATCTGATCGGGAAGATCTGGATCGATCACCACAAAATCCTTGGGGTGCGGCGCATTCATGCCGAACTTGCTGCTCAAGGGATGACGGTGTCTCCATGGCTGGTGTGGCAGCTCATGCGAGAGCTCGGGATTCAAGGGATTCAGCCGCGCGCCACGAAACGAACCACGATCCCCGCGCCCGATGCCGGTATCCGGCGTGACTTCATCGGGCGCAGGTTCACACCCCCGGTTCCAACAACCTGCCTCGTGGGCGACATCACGTACCTCAAAACTGGCGAAGGTTGGCTGTATCTTGCGACGGTGATTGATCTGACCACAAGAATGGTGGTCGGATGGCAGACGGCACCCCATATGAGAACGTCGCTGGTGGTTGATGCGCTCACGATGGCGCATCGCGCCGGCTACACCGCCGGGAACGCAATATTTCACAGCGACAAAGGCGCCCAACTTGGATTCCAGCGATCGTCGCAACACGCGCTTTCACGACGCTTCTAGTAAAGCAGCCATCCGCTCGGCGGGTGTCTCCCACCCCAGCGACTTCCGCGGCCTGTCGTTGAGCTCGTGCGCGACCGCGACCAGTTCCTCAGGGGTGTGTCCGGCGAGATCGGTACCCTTCGGGAAGTACTGCCTGAGTAAGCCATTGGTGTTCTCGTTGCTGCCGCGTTGCCAGGGAGATCCGGGGTCAGCGAAGTAGACATCAAAATTCGTTGCAGTACTGAACGATCGATGCTCTGACATCTCTGCTCCCTGATCCCAGGTCAGGGTTCCTCGTAGGGACGCTGGGAGGTGTTTGACGGTCGCGATGAGTGAGTCTCGGACTGCTTCAGCACTGCGTTCGCGCCCGAGATGACCGAGCAACACGAAACGTGTGGAACGTTCGACCAGGGTAGCAATTGCAGAGCCATTCAGAGCCCCGATGATGAGATCGCCCTCCCAATGCCCTGGTACCTCCCGGGATTCGGCTTCGTCGGGCCGCTGGGTAATCGCGTTCATTGGATCGATGAATCGTGGGCGGCGGGCATCAGATTGCCGATGTGCTTTCCGTGTGGCCCGGCCGCGTCGTAGCTGTCTGCTGAGTTCTCGTGTGAGTTCCCCGCGGGCGTGAACATAGATCGCTTGATAAATCGTTTCGGTACTCACACGCATCTCCGTGTTCGTTGGGAAGTCCTTCACGAGCCGATGACTGATTTGTTGCGGTGACCACTTTTTCGTCAGCTTCGACTGCACATATGAGAAGAGAGCATCATGGGCGAGCAGTTTCGGGGGTCTTGGTCGTGCTCGCCGCCTGACCGATACCCGGTGCGCAGTATGGGGGAGGTAGCCCCTCGTCGAGACCGTGTTCCGTTTCAGTTCGCGGCTGATCGTGGACGGGGATCGTCCCAGATCTGCCGCGATCTGCCGCATCGATAATCCGACACGTTTGAGATCCTGCAGCCTCTCACGCTCGAGAACGCTGAGATATCTGGGATCGATGATCCTCTCGACGAGGTTCAAGTCAACACTGCCGCCGATAGCGCGGGATCTTCGTTCAGGCACCCCTCCAGTGTCGCGCTCAGGGTAACGAACGACGCGACCATCGGGATAGATTCGGCCACGCTTGATAATTATGATGCCCTTGTCCCAGTCAGTGGCCGACCTTGCGTCAGCGCCGACCCGGGTCCTGGCCTGAGTACGCGTCAGCCCCGCAACTCGCAGACGGAGGAACTCCTCGCGGCGTGGATTTACCCGGCGCGCTGCGCTCGTTGAGATGCCAGCCTTTCGCGCCCAGGCATACGCGGTGGGTTTGTGAATACCCAGTTCACGGGCCACAGTCGAGATGATCTGGCGTTCACGAACAAGCTTCAGGAACTCGGCTTTCAACTCGGCAGAATACTGGCGCGGTGCTGCCCGTTGCATCGACAGACCGGCTTTGCGTGCCCATGTGTAGCCAGCATCCTCGCGAATGCCGACCGCACGCGCCGCTGCGCGAACGGTCCCACCACGGTCCAGCAGCCGAAAGAATTGTTCCTTCTGCTCGTCTGTGTACTTCTTCCCAGCCATCGCCACACCCTCCATCAGGTGTTGCGACGATCTCTGGAATCCAAGCGGTCCAATGCTCGGTGTAGGGTCGGCCAGCAGCGCCCTGCCCGCATTGCTGCGGATGGGTTTCTGCTGGCCGCCCTCCGAACCGGACGTGCCCATTCCTGAGCATCCGGCTCTCCATGTGATTACGCCGTAGCATTCGCCCATGGAGTAGGGATGCGAGTTCCTCAATACCGATAGCGAGCCACAGTGACTTGCCAAGCACGAAAGAACTCACTCCTTCAGCACGAATCACCCAACCAGGTAGGTGACGCCGTACCAAGGTGCGCATATTCAGCTTCGAGTGCCGCTTCTTCAGCCATCCAACAATCCGCCAGAAAGCGAAATGATCAATACAGCTGAAGGTATGTTTCACGACCCCGTGCTGAAAATAGGTACACCACCCCCGTAGCGCCGGGTTCAACCGGCGCAACAAAGTCAGCGAGTGTCCGATGTGATGCTCTACGGGTCAACAACCTGATCTTGTCCCGAATCGAGGCCAAAGACTTCCGCGACGGGTACCGTATAGATCGCTGTTTTCCCGTTATGACCCCTGACCCGGCGGCGCTGGATGCGCCACCCTAAGAAATCAAACCCCGTGTCCACATGCGTCACCAAAGTTTTCTCGACCGAGAGGCGCAAACCCATCGGCGAGAGCACCTCGGTAATCTCATCCCAGAGCGCTTCAGCATCAGCGCGACTGCCGTTAACGAGAACCACGAAGTCATCCGCGTAGCGAACCAGCTTCATCGTCGCGTTCCCGGCTTTGCGTTGTTTTGCCCGCGCCCAGTAAGGACCGAGCGCTTCCCACTTGCGTTGGAAGTGTTCATCTACAACCGACAGCGCAATATTTGCCAGCAGAGGGGAGAGTATCCCGCCCTGCGGCGTACCGGTATACGTGTTCCTGTTCACACCGTCCTCCGAAAGAACTCCTGCTTTCAGAAACCCGCGAATCAAACGCAACACTCGCTTATCGATGATCCGGGCACGAACCCGCTGCATGAGCGCATCGTGATCGATTTCATCAAAACATGTCGGTGATATCCGCCTCGAACACCTGCGCGTAGCCGCGCGAGGCATAGAAGTGAATCTCCGCGATAGCGTCCTGCGCCCGACGACGCGGCCGAAACCCATACGACGATGGCTGGAAATCAGCCTCGAAGATTGGCTCCAATACCAGTTTCAAGGAAGCCTGAACGATTCGATCGGTCATCGTCGGAATCCCCAAGCTACGGACCTTACCCGTTTGCTTTCGGAATCCGTCTTCTGCCTCACTCGTTCAGGGTGAAACTCTCCAAACTTCACGCACTTTGCACGCAGCTCAGAAAGCATTTTTCCTCGTACACGTTCCGGCGGAATGGAACGCGGAACGACTCCATCGGTACCGGCAGTACGACCTCCCTTGTTAG
>JAUCCH010000059.1:0-11797 GCA_034676385.1 Leucobacter sp. | reverse complement strand
ATCATCTCTTGGTTAGGATTACGTATTGCTGCAAAGCTGGTAGGCCTTGCTGGCCAGCTCATTGACACCCTCTACGCACGCACGAGGAGCGTTTTCCCCGTAAGCCCGTTTGCTTTTGAGCCAGAACATTGGCGGCTTACGAACTGGTTTCGTCGCGTTTCAGCGCCTACGGCAGCAGCGTTGTATCTCCAAAAAATCGAGGATCCCGCAGCACCATTCGGCGTCTGACCCTGAGTCGCGCCACCCTCGGCCGACCAGACAGGCGACTGACCTGGCCCATCGGTCACGTAATTGTGCTCGATGAGTTCGTGCAGGGCATCCACGATGTTCTCGGGGCCAGGCACATCACGGAGCACGATCGGCGCGTCAATTCCGACGAGCAGTTCGATGTCTCCGGAGCCAAAGAGTCGCTGCAACGGCCCACGCTTCGTGCGCACTTCGCGGATGCGGGAGAGTGGCATCTCGCTACGCCTATGCACAAAGAATCCCCGCCGCACGATCACCCGTCGATTAGTGATGGTGATGCGGTTCGCGAGCCAACCAAGCACCGGGCCAACCCCAAGCAGTAGCGCGATAGCGATGGCACCAAGGCCGGAGGCCCAGTTCATCCAGGCCTCCGGGAAGGTACCCACGAAGTATCCGCTCGCCGCCGCGAGCATGATGAGCAGCAGCACCGGCAGGGTCAGTCTTCTGCCCTGCCGGCGTACGCTGAGGATCGGCTTTTCAGCCGCCAGCGGTGCTTCTGCTCGCTTGTTCATGTAAGTGTTCTTGTGTGCTTACGTTCGGATTGGTTCGAATTGAGGCTTTTCAGAACGAATGATTACGCGTCGGGGCTCGCCGCGGACGCAGCGTTGCTGCCAGCCTCAGGCAAAGTAGCAGCGCCTACCGCGTCGGCAGCCTTGGACAGCGCTGCGTCGGCCTGGTCGAGCGCCTGGTTAGCGACGTTGCGGCCGCGCTCCGAGACCTCCTGATTCGAAGCCCGCCCTGCTGCAGCACCCGCTGCGCCACCGGTGACTGCGCCGTTGAGCATGCCGACCAGGTCGATACCTACCGTGTCCTTGGCCATCTCGAGGATGCCCTTGAGGCTGCCCATCGCTTCGCCTGCGACCTTTGAAGTGCCGTCGGTGGAGACGACTGTCATGTTGTCGATAGAGCCAATCGCCTGAGCGTATTCGCGTGCGATCGCGGGCAACAGGTGAATGAGCTCTTGGGCGAGCACGGAGTCGGCTTGCGCCTCGAGCGCGCGTGCTCGAGCGTCAATCGCCTGCGCCTCTGCCAGACCCTTTGCTTCAAGCGCACGAGCTTCTGCGAGACCCTTAACCTCGACCGAGCGAGCGTCAGCCTCCGCAGCTGCAACCGCCGCAGCAGCGTTTGCCTTCGCGAGCGCCTCAACACGGTAGGCCTCCGCTTCGGCAACTGCGCGGACTTCCGCGTTCAGGTGCTCCTTCTTTAACGCAACCTGGCGTTGGGCGGTGATCTCCTGCTGCTGCACGATCGACTGCTGCTGAATCGCCTGCTCAAGCGGCTCGGCAGCAGTCGCCTGCGCGCTTGCTTTGTCGGTCTCTGCCTGAATCTCGGCCTGGCGAAGTTTCAGCTCACGGTTGCGGTCGAGCAGCACCTTCTCGGCAGCAATCTTTGCTTCCTGCGAAGCCTGGTAAGCGTTGGTCTCGGCGACCTCTGCGGTCTGGCGCACCTTCGCGGCCTCGGGGCGGCCGATGTTCACGATGTAGTCGGCACCGTCGCGGATCTCCTGGATCTGCAGCGTGTCAACGACTAGGCCCTGCTTGGTGAGGGCCTCTTCTGCAGCTTCAAGCACGCTCTGCGCCACGACCGCACGATCGCGAATGATCTGCAGCACGGTGAGCCCACCGATGATAGAACGCAGCGAACCTGACAGCACTTCCTGTGTCGACTCATCAATCTCGTCTGAGTTCGATAGGAATCGCTGGGCAGCCGCACGAATCATTTCCTGTGTTCCGCCAACCTTCACAACGGCAACGGCCTGCGCCTGCATGGTGATGCCATCGGTCGTCTGTGCCTCGGTGGTAATGGAAAGGCGGCGCGAACGCAGCGAAATCGTGAATGACTTCTGCACGAACGGAAGCACAAAGACGCCACCGCCAGTAACTACCTTCTGGCCCGAGAGGTCGCGGCCCCGATTGCCCGCAGCATCGACTATTTCCTTGCCTTTGCCGCCGGTCACGATGATCGCCTCGTCCGGCTTTGCAATGCGGTAGCGCTTGATAATGATGAGGGCGATAAGCACCAGCGCGATAATTGCGCCGAAGATGCCTACGGTGGCGGAACTAAAAAGAAACATGAATCATCTTCCGGGTGGATCGATCAGGGTCAGGCTTGGGATGCAGCGTCTTCGACTGGTTCTACGATGACGGAGGTTGCGGTGAGGGTTTGGGTCACGCGCACTCGAGTGCCACGTGGGATCGGGCTTGCGGCTGCGGCCGAAAGGGAAACTCGCTCACCATGACGGACTAGCGCTACCTCGCCAAGGCCACTCTCAGGGATCGCGAGCACAACGCTGGCTTCGGCACCGATGAGTTCTTCGGAGCTCACGGAGGTATTCGACTCTGCGCTTCGAATCAGCCGGCTCAGCCACCAGGCAATTGCACCACCCGCGATGCCGGCAACAGCACCGACGACACCGGCGATCGCGGGTGTCGCCCCTGCGCCAACCATAGAGAAAGCGGAAAAGCCAAATATGGCGGTGAACGCCGCAATCGTTGTAAGGCTCAGCGGGCCATCGCCAAAGTCAAAAACTTCAAAGATTCCATCGAGCACTATGGAAATAACGAGTAGCAGCGCACCCACGAGGCCGATGATGAGGAACACGCTGCCCTGCACGAGTGAGCCGTCGAGCAGGCTTTCAATCCAGTCCATGATTCCCACCTCGCACCTCCCCGTTTAGACCCGTCAAACTTGCCACTAGTGAGTTCAGTCTATCGAGGGCATCCGACAACTCCACAGCCCCAATCGTTCCGTCAGGAAGCTCTGGTTAGACTGAAGAGTGTGAATGAGACCCTTCCCGCAGCGCCCTCAAGATCCGCGATCGTCCTGCAGTTGCTTCGCGCACTTTGCCACCTCGGCACAGTGCTCATCATCACCTTCTGGGCACTGAACGCATGGGAGATGCCGTTTCCAGGCCTGATTGCTGGCGCCGGATTCCTCGTTCTCACTGTGGTGATCTGGGCGCTCTTCCTCTCCCCCAAGCCAATGCTTCGCACCGACCGATTTGGTCAGGCTCTGATCGAGTTGCTGCTCATCGCTGGCGCAGTCGGGGCGCTGCTTTCGCTTGGCACAAACTGGATCCTCGCCGTAGTGCTCGGCATCTTTGCCGCGGTGATCGGTTACATCGCAAGTAGCGCGAAGTAGCGCACGAGGTTCTTCCCCGCGCCTCGGAATACATGTGCTGCTAGCAGGGTTACACCCCGTATGACTGATGTAAAACTGGGCCTCGATACATTCGGCGACATCACCCACGACTCGATGGGCACTCCCGTCCACGCTTCCCAGGTACTGCGAGATGTGGTGGAGCAGGCTACCCTGGCCGACCAACTCGGTGTCGACGCAATTACCCTCGGCGAACACCACCGCGACGACTTCGCCATCTCTAGCCCCGAGATTGTGCTCGCCGCGATCGCGGGCAAGACCGAGCGCATTCTGCTCGGCACCGGCGTCACCGTGCTCTCGAGCGACGACCCGGTCAGAGTGTACGAGCGATTCGCCACCCTCGATGGGGTCAGCAACGGGCGAGCTGAGGTGATCCTCGGCCGTGGCTCGTTCACCGAATCGTTCCCGCTGTTCGGCTACAAACTTTCTGATTACAACGAACTCTTTAGCGAAAAGCTCGAGTTGTTCGCCAAGCTTCGTAACGAGGATGCGGTGACCTGGTCCGGTCAGCACCGAAGCCCCCTCACCGACCAGCACGTCTACCCGAAGACCCAGCACGAGGGTGGCTTGCCCGCCTGGATCGGCGTCGGTGGCAGCCCCGAGTCGGTTGTGCGTGCGGTGCGCGTCGGTATTCCGATGATGCTCGCTATTATCGGCGGAGATCCGGCCCGATTCCTACCGTTCGCGGAGCTCTACCGTCGCGCGCAATCAGAACTCGGCATCGACCCCATGCCGCTTGGCGTGCACTCCCCCGGACACATCGCCGCGACCGACGAGGAGGCACGTGACGAGCTATGGCAGCACTTCGCCGCGAACCGCAACCGCATCGGGCGCGAGCGCGGCTGGCCCGAGACTACCCGCGGTGAGTTCGAACACGAGGTGGCTTCGGGATCGCTCTACGTGGGATCCCCCGAAACTGTCGCACAGAAGATCGCCTCGACGGTGCGCACCCTCGATGCCGATCGCTTCGACCTCAAATACTCAAACGGCACGATGCCGCACGAGCAACTCATGTCGAGCATTGAGCTCTACGGCAAAGTTGTGATCCCGCGCGTGCGCGAGTTGCTGGCTGGCTAGGCCCAACGCACGAGACCCGCGCAGCATGCGGCACCTTCAAAAGGTATCTCGCACACCATGCGGGTCTCACACTCCGGACAAACCCGTCTAAGCTCAGGCGATCGCGTCGATAATCGCATTCAGCGTGGTCGACGGGCGCATTGCCTTCGAAACGAGCTCCGCCCGAGGCAGGTAGTAGCCGTCGATCTCGACGGGCTTACCCTGCACGGCGATCAGCTCCTCGATGATCTGCCCCTCGTTCAAGGTGAGCTGCTCGGCGATCGGCGCAAATACCGCGGCCAGCTCGGCATCGTCGCTCTGTGCAGCCAACTCCTGCGCCCAGTACTGGGTCAGGTAGAAGTGGCTGCCACGGTTGTCGATGGTGCCGAGCTTGCGACCGGGCGAGCGATCCTCTTCGAGAAATGTGCCGGTCGCACGGTCGAGAGTATTTGCGAGCACGCGCGCCTTCTCGTTACCCGTGCGGTCTGCATGATGCTCAAGCGAGGCAGCGAGCGCGAAGAACTCACCGAGCGAGTCCCAGCGCAGGTAGTTCTCCTCGACAAACTGCTGGACGTGCTTCGGGGCTGAGCCGCCTGCACCGGTCTCGAAGAGGCCGCCACCCGCGAGCAGCGGCACGATCGAGAGCATCTTGGCGCTCGTGCCGACCTCGAGAATGGGGAATAGGTCGGTCAGGTAGTCGCGCAGCACGTTGCCTGTGACCGAGATCGTGTCTTCGCCGCGGCGGATGCGCTCCAGCGAGTAGCGAGTAGCGTCGGCAGGCTTCAGAATCTTGATCGTCAGGCCCTCGGTGTCGTAGCCGGCGAGGTAGGTGTGCACCTTCTTGATGAGTGCGGCGTCGTGTGCGCGATCCTCATCAAGCCAGAACACGGCGGGAGCACCGGTGGCGCGCGCACGCGTGACGGCGAGCTTCACCCAGTCGCGGATCGGCAGATCCTTCGTCTGGGTGGCACGCCAGATGTCGCCAGCCTCGACTTGGTGCGACATCAGCACCTCACCGGAGCTGTTCACGACCTCGACTCGACCAGCCCCCGACATCTCGAAGGTCTTATCGTGGCTGCCGTATTCCTCTGCAGCCTGGGCCATCAGACCAACATTAGGTACCGTGCCGATGGTGGCGGGGTCGAGCGGGCCGTTCTCGATGGTGTCGTCGATAGCGGCCTGGAAAACACTGGCGTACGAAGAGTCTGGAATCACCGCGATGGTGTCGTCTTCGCTTCCATCAACGCCCCAGAGTTTGCCGCCGTTGCGAATGAGCGCGGGCATTGACGCATCAACGATAACGTCAGAGGGTACGTGCAGGTTTGTGATGCCCTTGTCACTGTTGACGTACGAAAGGCGTGGGCCGCGAGCGAGGTCAGCGGTGATCTCGTCAGCGATGGTCTGACCGCCGGGAACCTCATCTAGACCGGCGAGGATCGCGCCGAGGCCGTTGTTCGGGGTGAGCCCCGCCTCATCGAGTGCCGCGCCGTGCTTGTCGAAGACGTCTGCAAAGTAGGCCCTCACCGCGTGTCCGAAGAGTATCGGGTCGCTCACCTTCATCATCGTTGCTTTCAGGTGCAACGAGAAGAGCACGTCTTCAGCTTTCGCTTGCTCGATAGCCTCGCCTAAAAATACGTCGAGTGCCTTTGCAGACATGAAGGTGGAGTCGACAACCTCGCCCTTCAACACCGTCAGATGCTCCTTCAGCACCGTTTCGGAGCCGTCATCCGCGATGAAACGAATCTGCAGGGTGTCCTCTTCAGGGAAAGTGACCGTCTGCTCATTTGAGAAGAAGTCGTCGTGCCCCATGGTCAGCACTCGTGTTTTTGAATTCTCGGCGAAGGGTTTGTTCACGTGAGGATGCTTGCGAGCATAGTTCTTCACGGAGAGTGGGGCGCGACGGTCGCTGTTGCCCTCGCGCAGCACCGGGTTCACGGCTGATCCCTTGATCTTGCCGTACCGTGAAAGCACGTAGTGGTCCTCTGGGCTGCTTGGCTCGTCCGGGTAATCGGGGATGTTGTAGCCCTTGCTTTGCAGCTCGGCGATCGCTGCCTTCAGCTGCGGGATGGACGCAGAGATGTTTGGCAGCTTGATGATGTTGGCCTCAGGCTCAATGGCGAGGGCCCCGAGCTCGGCTAGCGCGTCACCGACACGCTGCTCTACCGTGAGGTTCTCCGGGAATGCCGCCAGAATACGGGCTGCGATCGAGATGTCCCTGGTCGCAAGGGTGGTGCCACCCGCGCGCGTGAATGCCGCCACGATCGGGAAGAGAGAAGCAGTCGCGAGGGCGGGGGCCTCATCGGTGTGCGTGTAAATTATTACGGAATCAGTCACAGCGCGTAATTCTCCAAGCTAAAAAATCCAGGGTTCTTCTGTCACAAGCTTAGCGAACTTGCGCAAAGTATCTTGATATAGAGAGAAATGCGACCAGATGGCCGGGGTTTCGCGTTTAACTCGACTTGGAGATGGTTTCGGCGAGGCATACCCCTCGGAGCCACAGATGAGAGTCGAGCACCACAAAGTCCGCTCGCTTTCCGAGCGCAATATCGCCGACGTCTTCCCAGCCCATCGCGCGTGCAGCATTGGTCGCGGTCAGCCTCACCGCGGCGGTAAGCGATGCATCGTCGAAACGTGGCAAAGCTGGCACACTGGGTGCTTCAACATCTTTGGGGTCGAGGATCACTTCTCCTCGTTCAGCTACAAGCATGGCGTCTGCGTGAGTTTCGACGAGGATCGCCCGGCCCCGAAACAGCTGATCCATCGTGGCGGTACTCCCCGCGATGGTGTCGGTCCCTTCGATGCGGGCCACGCCATCTTGCACGCTCACGCTCAAGTCGCCGAGGTGGAACCCACCATCGCCGAGGCCAGCGGCGCTCATCGCGTCGGTAACGAGCATGACCCGCGAAGTTCCGGCGGAGCTCTCTACCCAGTCGACCAGCGAAGGATGCAGGTGCACCCCGTCTGCGACTAGCTCAAGGGTGACGCGTTCGTCTTCGAGCAGCGCGAGCACCGGGCCCGGCTCGCGGTGCAGCAGCGGAGGCATTGCATTGAAGAGGTGCGTCGCGACCGTCGCGCCCGCATCGATAGCAAGACGAGTCTGCACATAGTCGGCAGAAGTGTGGCCGACCGCTACGACTACTCCGGCGGCAACAAATCGTTCAATGGCGGCGAGCGCACCCGGCAGTTCCGGCGCGATGGTCACCATGCGAATCGCACCGCACCCGGCCTCAAGCAGCGCCTCAATCTCGCGAGGGTCGGGAGCACGCAGTGCAGCGGCATCGTGTGCGCCCTTCTTCTCCGGGCTCAGCCACGGCCCCTCAAGGTGAATGCCGCGCAACGAACCATCCAGCACGAGCGGAGCGAGTTCCCGCACCTGAGCGATCAGCGCACCGGGAGAGGCTGCAACAAGGCTCGCCATGGTCGTGGTGGTGCCTCGGGCAAGGTGTGCGTCGCGTGCGGCAAGTGCCGAGATCCTCGTCCCATCTGAATAACCTCCGCCGCCCCCACCGTGCACATGAGGATCAACGAATCCGGGAACCAAAATTGCGTCGCCAAGATCCTGCGTCGTATCAGCGGGTTTGCCCTCGCCAACCCCGGTAATCACGCCGTCAGCAACACGGACCCACCCGGGAGTATGCACACCGGAAGAAGTGACTACCTTCGACGCGGTGAGCAACTCATTCATGCCAGCGGCCGGCCCTTGCCAAGGTTGCGCTCGACGTGCAGATAGTACTCGGTCAGCTGCAAGTCTTGTGCCGCCGCACGATCAATAATCACTGTCGCCCGTCGGTGCATTTGCAGCGCACTCGCAGGGCACATGCTCGAAAGCGGCCCTTCGATCATCGCCGCGACGGCCGCAGCCTTGCTCTCACCCTGCGCAACAAGCAGCAGGCTTCGAGCGTCAAGGATCGTGCCGATCCCTTGCGTGACACAGTGCATTGGCGTGTGGTCGAGCGATTCGAAGAAGCGCGCGTTGTCCTGACGCGTCTGCGGGGTGAGTGTCTTCGGCCTGGTGCGGGATCCGAACGATGAGGTCGGCTCGTTAAACCCGATGTGGCCGTTGCTGCCGATCCCGAGCAACTGCAGATCGATGCCCCCGGCGTCGACAATCGCTTGCTCGAATTCGGCGCACTCCACCTGCATGTCGGCAGCGAGCCCGTTGGGCACTCGAACGTCTGCGGGGTCGAGGCCCAGCTGCTCAGTGACGGTGCGTCCGATGACCATGGAATAGCTCTCGGGGTGGCTTGGTTCGAGGCCCACGTACTCGTCAAGCGCGAAGGCTTTGACGCCCGTCATGTCGAGTTCGCCTGCTTGCACCCGCTTCGCTAGGGCAGCGTATGTTCCGAGCGGCGAGGATCCGGTCGCCACACCCAATACGGCCGGGTTGCCGTCGGCCCGCCTTGCGCGCACAACCTCAGCAATATGCTCGGATGCAACGCTTGCGACCTCGGCCGCACTGTCCTGAATAATGACACGCATCTGATCAGCCTAAACGCTCGCCGCTGTGTGCATCGAACACGTGCGCGTGTGCCGCGTTCGGCACGAGCACCACTTTCTCGCCGGCAGAGGGGTGTTGACGTCCATCTACGCGTGCCACAATCTCGTGCTGAACGCCCTGTTGATCGATGTGTCCGTACAGGTAACCATCGGCTCCGAGCTCTTCGACTAGGTCGATGGATACTTCAATTCCGGGTTCGCCGGCAACGGCTATTGAGAGATCTTCAGGGCGCACCCCAAGCATTACTGAGGATCCCTTCGTTTGCGCGCTTGCAGCGGCCGAAATCGCGACCTCATAGCCCCCGACCCCTACCCGTCCATCGCTGAGAGTTCCGGGCAGCAGGTTCATGGCGGGCGATCCGATAAAGCCCGCGACGAACAGGTTTCGAGGGGTTTCGTAGAGCTCCCGTGGGGTACCGACCTGCTGCAACTTGCCGTCCTTCAGCAGCGCAATACGATCACCCATAGTGAGTGCCTCGGTCTGGTCGTGGGTGACGTAGACGGTCGTGACACCGAGTCGACGCTGTAGTGATGCGATCTGGGTTCGAGTCTGCACACGGAGCTTCGCATCAAGGTTTGACAGCGGTTCATCCATCAGAAACACCTGCGGCTCGCGCACGATCGCGCGCCCCATTGCGACGCGTTGGCGCTGGCCACCCGAGAGTGCCTTTGGTTTGCGATCAAGCAACTCATCGAGGTCGAGCATCTTGGCAACTTCGAGTACGCGCGCCGCGCGGTCTGTTTTGTCGACTCCGGCAATCTTCAGAGCGAAGCCCATGTTCTCAGCGACTGTCATGTGTGGGTAAAGGGCGTAGTTCTGAAATACCATCGCGATATCGCGATCCTTGGGGGCAACGCCGGTGACATCCCTGTCGCCGATCAGCACCCTGCCCTCGTCAACTTCTTCAAGCCCCGCGAGCATGCGCAGCGTGGTTGATTTGCCGCAGCCACTGGGTCCGACCAGCACGAGAAACTCGCCGTCCTTAATGTCTAGATCGAGCGAAGCGACAGCTGGTTCGACGTTGCCCTGATACGTCCGGGACACTCCTTCAAACGTGACTGATGCCATGAATTCCTCCACCGGCAGGTACGTGCCGGACGATCCGTAATGAAAGACAGCTGCCTGTGCGGCTGCCGCGACCCGTCGTTGATTGCGGGAAGCTTAACAGCCCACCGGTTCATGCCGATTCTGAATTGCCGGACCCCACGCCCTCGCTTGCCCTGAAAACCGCCTGCTACGGTTCTTGCAGACTCGTTGTTGCGACGTTGCCACAACTCAAAGAATAGGAGACTGTTCATGAACGTGTCTGCCCACCTCTCTATCGGCATGGATATTGGTGGCACGAAAACCGCAGCCATTGTGATTGATGACAATGGCAAAATCGAATCCACTGTCACCGTGCCCACGACCCAAGGTAATGAGGGAGTGCTGCAGACAGCCGAGAAGGTCATCCAAATGCTCGCGGACGAGACCGGCTGTGATGCCTCATCGTTTGCGTGGGTCGGGATCGGCGTGCCCGGTCAGGTCGATAGGGATCTGGGTGAGGTCCGCTACGCACATAACCTGGGCATGAATCGCTCGCGCTTGCACCGTTGCTGAGCAAACGAACAGGGCTTCAGGTGTCTCTCGATAACGACGTCACTGCTGCTGCAATCGGCGCTACCCACTTGATGCAGCTGAGCGGCCCTGTCGCCTATGTAAATCTCGGGACTGGCCTTTCCGCGGGAATCGTGCTCGACGGCCACCCCTGGCGCGGTGCGCGAGGACTCGCCGGAGAAGTCGGTCACCTGGCGGTTGATTCGCGCATGCGCCCCTGCCCATGTGGCCAGCGGGGATGCCTCGAGACGGTAGCAAGCGGGTCTGCGCTAAAGACCTACTGGCCCGCCGGCGGTGAACATCCGGGCTGGGTGCTCGCCGATGCGGCGGCTACGGGGAGATCCCGATGCAGCCAAAGCCCTCGAGCTTCTCGTCCAAGGGGCTGCCGGAGCCATCCGCGCCCTCGGGGTCACAATCGCCCCGGAACACGTGGTCATAGGTGGTGGCCTGCGCAAAATTGGGGCACCGCTCATCGAAGGTATCCGTGAGGCGCTCACCCCTCTTGGGAAGCCGATTCTGAGTTTTTCGCGGGCTTCCGGCTTTCACGGCGAGTACTGGTAGTTCCGGAAGACATGCCTGCAGCTACCGTCGGCGCCGCCCTTTCCCCAGGGTGTGATCATCCGTGATCCTCGCCACCAGTTGTTCACTAGAGTTCCCAACCTTCTGGGGTTGCTTGCTATCAAGGTGACACGCTAGCCTAGCTATATGAACGCCATCCGACTTGAAGAACTCTCAGCCACGACAATCGTGGCAGTCAACCGGCTCGGCCTCAAGCCCGGGCAGGAACAATTCGTGAGCCCGGTCTCGTATGCGGCTGCCGCAGCGGTCACTCCGGCGCACTCGGCTTGGCAGCGCGTCGTGGTCTCGATGGCGACCGCGTCGTTGGCTTTGTCCACGGCAACTTCGATCCGGAAGCGCAACAGGAAGAGTTCCGTGCAGCACTTTGGCGCATTAATGTCGACGCAGATGCACAGAGCAAGGGCGTCGGCTCGTTTGCCGTGCACGCACTTCATCGACGAGGCACGTCGCCGCGGGGTCGACCGCCTGACAGTGCTGTGGGGAACGAGGCGAAGACGGCCCCGAAGGCTTCTTCCTACACGTTGGCTTCAACCCGATCGGCGAGACGCCGTACGGTGAAGTTATCGGCGCGATCGACCTGTAATACGTGGCTCAGCTGGGGCCGAAGGGCCCTGGCCTTTCCCGCGGGCGCTAAAGGCGTCGCAGTATCCGTTTTCTCATCAG
>JAUCCH010000058.1:0-10671 GCA_034676385.1 Leucobacter sp. | reverse complement strand
AGCGAAGCCTAAGCTTCCTTGCGCTCTCTGGCCAGAAGCGTATCGTTAGGCATAGACGCCGCGACGCAGGTCGATGCGGGGCCCAATTCGTGGGCTTTCCGCAAGCGTTGAGATGGGAGAAACCAGTGACTACCAAAGAGTTCCGAGTTCCCGCAGCGAAAGACAGCTTGAATCGCGCTAGCGGTGTGGAAAAGCACTTGAGCCCAGTGCTGCACAATCTGATCGCCCTCGCGGTCAATGCGAAGCAAGCGCACTGGCACGTGCGCGGCGCAAACTTCATGGGCGTGCATGTGTTCCTTGACGACGTGGTCGCCCACGCGCAGGATGCGGCGGATACGGTTGCCGAGCGCGTCGTCGCTTTGGGGCTTCCCGTCGATGGGCGCATCGGTTCGGTCGCGAAGCGGTCCACGAACCCCGCGATGAGCCCCGGCTTCCAGCAGTCGACGAATATTGTGGCCGAGGTTGTCGCACAGCTCGATGCCACGCTTGAGGTCGTCAACAGCGCGATTGAGGGTCTCGATAGCATCGATCTGCCGAGTCAGGACATCGCAATCGCGATCGCCCAGCAACTCGACAAAGACCGCTGGTTCCTGTTCTCGCACTACGCAGAGTAGGCCAGTAAGCGTTTCAATTTGGGGCGAGGATCACCGTGCGCGGTAGATCCTCGCCCTTCTTTGTGTGTGCTCGTAACTGGGTCTGACGGATAGTCTGGCCGAATGAGTACTGCAGCTCCGATCATTGTGATCGCTCCCGATTCGTTGAAGGGGAGTTGCTCCTCGGTAGAAGCCACGACGGCGCTCGCGAAGGGCGTGCGCTCTGTGTTCGGCGATGCGGCCGTTGTTCGCGAGGTGCCCATGGCTGACGGGGGCGAGGGCACCCTGGATGCACTCGTCGCTGCTTGGAAGGGCCGGGTCGATCGAGTGCCCACAACCGATGCGCTTGGACGCCGGTGTGACGGGCGCGTTGGGTTCGGGGCACACGGGGCAGATAGTGCGAGCGCCATCATCGAGGCCGCCGATGCCAATGGTTTGCCCGCCGTGTCTGATCAGCCGCTGTGCCCACTCGATGCGGACTCCGCCGGGGTGGGCACCCTGATTCTTGCCGCGCTCGATGCCGGAGCCGACGAGATCCTGCTATGCGTTGGCGGGTCGGCCACGAATGACGGCGGGGCAGGGATGCTGCGTGTGCTCGGAGTGAGGCTGCTCGACAAGGCTGGGCAAGACGTTGAGCCCGGTGCGCGAGGCCTTGCCCATCTGCATGGGGTGGAACTGAGCGGGCTCGATCCTCGAGCAAAGAAAATCAAGTGGCGCATTGCTTGTGACGTTGACAACCCGCTATTAGGGCCGCGTGGCGCTGCCGCCGTGTTCGGCCCACAGAAGGGGGCGAGCGCTGCCGACGCTAAAATGATCGATGCCGGCCTTGAACGCCTCCTGACCGCCGTTGCGGAGGCGAGCGGAACTCAGGTTGGCGATTTGCGGGCGCTCGAAGGCCTCGGGGCCGCGGGAGGAATTGCACTCGGACTCGTCAGCATCCTCGGCGCAGAACTTGTGCCCGGCGCGGAACTCGTGAGTGAAGCGGTTGGGCTGCGCGATGCGCTGCAGGGAGCCACGTTTGTGATCACCGGGGAGGGTCGGCTCGACTCGCAGTCTCTCGATGGGAAGGTGGTTTCGCAAGTAATCAAAGATGCGGAAACGCATACGCCGGTCTTCGTTATCGCGGGATCGGTTGGCCTTACGGCGGAACAGTGCCGCGACGCAGGGATCGCAGCTGCGCTCTCCATCGCAACTGGGCCAGCCGCGCTCGAAACGTTACAGGATGAGAGCGAGCGCCTGCTCGCGGAGGCAGCCGCCCAGTTGTGTGGTGCGATCCTCGCCACCAAATCTTCGCTTAGCAAACTCTCGTAACGGCGAGAATCACACGCATGGCCTAGGCTTGCCATATGGCTGATTCTTCATTTGATGTGGTGAGCAAACTCGATCCGATGGAAATCGAGAATGCGGTAAATCAGGCGCGCAAAGAGATTGAGCAGCGCTACGACTTCAAGGGCGTAGGCGCCGATATCAACCTGAACGATAAGGTGATTCTGCTCAAGGCAAACACCGAAGAACGCGTGCTTGCGGTGCTTGATGTGCTGCAGTCGAAGTTCATCAAGCGCGGCATGTCCCTCAAGGCACTCGACGATGGCGAGCCCTATCCGAGCGGTAAGGAAACCCGCATCGAGGTCAAGCTCAAAGAAGGCATTGACCAGGCGACCGCGAAGAAGCTGAACAAGCTGATTCGCGATGAAGGTGCGAAGAGCGTCAAGAGTCAGATTCAGGGTGAGGAGCTGCGCGTCAGCTCCAAGAGCCGCGACGATCTGCAAGACACCATCGCGCTGCTCAAGGGCGCCGATGTGGATGTGGCGCTTCAGTTCATCAACTTCCGCTAACTCACTGATTGTTGGCCGCGGTGGCGGCGGGTTCGCTGAGGAGTATGCTCTCCGCATGAGCACGCGAGAAGAAACTATTGAATTTCTCGTCGACCAGCTGACGACGCTACCGGGCATTCGCACGCGAAAAATGTTCGGCGAGTACTGCCTCTACTATGACGAGAAGCCAGTCGCGTTCGTCTGTGACGATGACCTCTTTGTGAAACCGACAGATGCAGGCCGTGCCTATATTGGTGAACCCGACGAGGCTCCCGCCTATCCGGGCTCGAAGATGTACTTCCGAGTCGGCGGCGATCGATGGGAAGATCGCGAGTGGCTGACGGGGCTGATCGATACGACTGCAGCCGCATTGCCCGCACCGAAGCCCAGGAAGCCAAAGGCCCCAAAGGCCCGAAAGGCGCGATAGTCAAGCAGTCCAAGGTAGTCTGCTCCTGTGAAACTCAGTAAACGGCAACGGATCATTGCGGCATCCGTTGCGGGAGCATTGATTGTTGGGCTGGGCGGTTTCGGGTTCTGGCAGTGGAATCAGGAATCGACTGCAGCAAACGCATACGCGCAAGCCGATGGTGACATGCGCGCCGCGAACGGTGACCGCAATCGCTCCGCCGCTTCCTTGAACCAAGCCCGTGCTGACGCGCTCGCTGCCCATGCAGGGGGAGTGCAGCTCAGCGGCATGGCTGATCCCACGCTTCTTGAAACCCCCACTCTGCGTGATGACGTCACCGCGGCTACCACCACGCTTGCTGAGGTCGCAGGTTTGGAACCAAACGATGCCGGAGCGTTGGTCGTACCCGCCGCGGTGATCACCACGCGGGCCCCCCCAAGCGGCGGTGCCTGCGGGGCGGGAGGCCAAACTTGCTACCGTCGAAAAGGTTGAAGTAACCACTCGCGCTCTCAAGAGTGAGGCCGCGAAGTTCGACAAGCAGGTTGCAGGTATCAAGAAGGCATCCGAGGCTGTCCACGATACGGAACTGGGCCTCATTGCTTCGGCATATGCGAAGGGAGCGGTGACTGAACTGCCCGAACTCGCTTCGCAGGAATCGAAGGAAGCCTTCGCCGCTGCGGTCACTGGACTGCAGGCACCAGCGAAGGGCGCGAACCTAGCGTCACTGTTGCAAACATATCAAGAGGCTTCGGCAGCGGTTACGGCATCGAGCGAAGAGGCGGCGCGGAACCAGGATCCCGCGAGCATCGAACCGACCTATATCAACGGTATTTTGATTGCGAACAAGACCTATCCGCTGCCGAGTTGGTGGGGCGACGGACTAACCGGCGAGACGGTCGCAGCCTTCGACGCGATGAGCGCGGAGGCCGCAGCAAACGGGTTTAGCCTGTACATCTCGAGCGGGTTCCGTTCATATTCGTCGCAGGCCTCCATCTACAACTCCCTCGTCGCGCAGGTCGGAGTGGCCGGCGCAGATCGTGACACCGCGAGACCCGGGCACAGCGAGCACCAGACGGGGCTCACAATCGACCTCAACTGCATCTGCGAGGGCTTCGGAAATCAACCAGATGGTCAGTGGGTAGCCGCAAACGCGCATCGCTTCGGCTTCATTGTGCGCTACCCGCCAGGCAAAGAACACGTCACCGGTTACATTTGGGAGCCTTGGCATTTGCGCTACCTAGGGGTCGAAAACGCAACGGCGGTGTACAACTCCGGTCTCTCGCTTGAGGAGTACCTGGGCATCACTTCAAGCTACGGGTAGCCTGCTGACGGCGCTACTCTCGTGAAGCCATGCACAGTCTGGGCCGCGCGAGTAGACTTAGCTGTTGTATGTTCGCGGATCCTCGAATTTGAGGATTTCGCGGTTGACCAAGATCCCCGCTTGCACCTTGGAGTGAATTTCGCATGGCTGAACAGTCCCGTCTCGACAAAGTAATCGCCCTCGCCCGCCACCGCGGCTTCGTGTTTCAAGCAGGTGAAATATACGGCGGTTCTCGTTCGGCATGGGACTACGGCCCGCTCGGCACCGCGCTCAAAGAGAACATCAAGCGCCAGTGGTGGAAGTCGATGGTGCAGAAGCGTGACGACGTAGTCGGCATCGACTCCAGCGTCATCCTGCCCAAGCGAATTTGGGAAGCCTCGGGCCACGTTGAGGTATTCAGCGACCCGCTCGTTGAATGTCTCCAGTGCCACAAGCGTTACCGCGAGGATCACCTGATCGAGGAGTTCGAAGAGCAGAAGGGTCGCGCACCCAAAGACGGACTCGCCGAGATCGTCTGCAAGAACTGTGGCACTCGTGGCGAGTTCACTGAGCCGCGCGCGTTCTCGGGTCTGCTTAAGACCTACCTCGGCCCGGTTGATGACGAGGCCGGCCTGCACTACCTCCGCCCCGAGACCGCTCAGGGTATCTTCGTGAACTTCGCGAACGTGCTGCAGTCGTCACGCATGAAGCCTCCCTTTGGCATCGGCCAGATCGGTAAGAGCTTCCGCAACGAGATCACGCCCGGAAACTTCATCTTCCGCACCCGTGAGTTCGAGCAGATGGAGCTCGAGTTCTTCGTCGTGCCGGGCACTGACGAGGAGTGGCAAGAGTACTGGATGCAGGAGCGTCTCAACTGGTACACCAGCCTTGGCATCGAGGCAGATAACCTGCGCTTCTTCGAGCACCCGAAAGAGAAGCTCTCGCACTACGCGAAGCGCACGGTCGACATCGAGTACCGATTCGGATTCACCGGCAGCGAGTGGGGCGAGCTCGAGGGCATCGCGAACCGCACCGACTATGATCTTTCCACGCACACTCGTGAGTCGGGCAAGGACCTTTCGTTCTACGACCAGGCAAACGACGATCGCTTTGTGCCCTACGTGATTGAGCCGGCGGCGGGCCTGACTCGCTCGCTGATGGCCTTCCTGGTGGACGCGTACCGCGAAGAGCAGGTGCCTAACTCCAAGGGCGGCACCGACACCCGCACCGTGCTGGGACTCGACCCGCGTCTGGCACCGATCAAGGCCGCAGTGCTTCCACTCAGCCGCAATGAGAAGCTCTCGCCCCTCGCTCGTGAGATCGCTGCCGACCTACGCGAAGACTGGAACATCGACTTCGACGATGCTGGCGCCATCGGCCGTCGCTACCGCCGTCAGGACGAAGTCGGCACCCCGTTCTGTGTCACGATCGACTTCGACTCGCTCGATGATGATGCGGTGACCGTGCGCGAGCGCGACACCATGGAGCAGCAGCGAGTGCCCCGCACCGAGCTGCACGCCTACCTGGCGGAGCGCCTGCGCGGAGCGTAAGCACGTCGGCTGGTCGGAAGCGGCGACGGCCCTTAAATTCCATCATGACGTTGCGAGTGGTGAGGGTGGCCTCAAATGATGCCACCCTCACCACTCGCAAAAATGACAGAACTTACGGGCCGCCGCCGGTTCCTTTTGCCCGTGGCCGAAGGCTAGACGCACCCCGCGCAGAAATGAAAGCAATTGGAAACTCAATCCGGGTCCCGGCTGAGTCGGGCCGCACAGTTCCCAGGGGTAGCGTGGGCGGGTTTGGGAGAATAGCGACATGAGCTTTAGTTCGGATCACCCCGAGGATCCCGCGAATCCCGAACCATCTGCGGTCGTGCCCGAGCGGCCCGCGGAGCTTGTCGCACCCGCACCCGTCTGGGCCAAGGCAGCGGCGGAGGTGCAGTGGGTCGAAAGCCAACCGCTCGAGTACCATCAGCTGCTTCGTGGGGCGCCTCGTTTCCGCTGGTGGAAGCCAGTGCTCGGCTTGCTCGTAGGCACTGTCTACTACTTCACCTTCTCGGTCATTTTTTCGATGATTGTTGCTGCGGCCGCCGGAGTCTTCTCTGATGCGTCGATGACCGCTGATGGCTTCACTGCACTCTTCCTGCCTGATACGCAGAATCCACTCTCGCTCGTAATGGCCCTGGGCTCCATTGCGCTTATGATTCCCGCCGCTTTGCTCGGCATGCTCAGTGTCGGGCTCAGCCCGGCAAGTCGCCTATGGTCGGTCGCCCTACGCATTCGTTGGCGATGGATCGGCCGCACGATCATGCCTGCCTTTGTTGCACTCTTTGTCATCAATGGTGTTGGGATCTTTCTCGACATTATCTTCGCTTCAGCCTTGGGTTCCGGCGAATCCGCATCGACACCACCGCCCGCTGATTTCAACATGACCGCAGCGCTCTGGTCAGTGCTGTTGATTCTGTTGCTTGTGCCACTGCAGTCGAGTGCTGAAGAGCTGGTGTTCCGTGGCGCATTTATGCAGGCAATTGGTGCATGGCGCAATCACATCTGGTTCACCGTGTTGCTTGCGGCCGGGGTGCCCGTCGGTGCGCTGGTGCTCTATTTGCTCTCTGGGTTTGACGGTCTGGTTGAACAAGGCGGTCGTGTGCTCATTGTTGGTGCCGTGCTATTTGCGGCAGCAGCACTCATGCGCAAGTTCACCGGCAGCCCATTTATCGCAGTCGCCCTACCGAGCCTTGTGTTCGCACTTGCTCACATCTACGAGATCTGGGGCATGCTTTCGGTCGGCTCGATGGCGCTCATCGCTGCATGGCTGGTTTGGCGAACTGGCGGGCTTGAGGCCGCGATTACGCTACACGTCGTTAACAACCTCGTCGGCTTCATGTTCATGGTGTTCGCCGTCGGTGGGGATACGGGGCAAACGGCCGAGGGCGGTAGCCCGATTGGGCTTCTTGCGGCTGTTGCCGGCCAGGTGCTTTTCGCATGGTGGGTAGACCGTGACTTCCAACGCAACGACGGGCGCCGCACGCGGATCGACATGGTGCCCAAGCCAATAAACTCCGCGCTTTCAGCGCTTCAAGAAGGGGGTTCGCCCGCATGATCGACGCGATCGTCACTGGCCAGAGCCTGCCCGCACTGCAATCGGCGCTTGATCTTGCCGAAGTCGGCCTGAAGGTCGCCGTGCTCAGCCCCGAGAAAAGCGACTCTTTCGAACCCTCAGCTGAGCGTGATCCAGAGGGTTCGATCGCCGAGTTCATCACGAGGATCGCCGAGACTATCGAACAGGCAGATCGGCAGCCCGCAAGTAACCAAGATGTTGGACAGCCCGTACGACGAGAGTTCCCAATCCCTCCCCTCCTATACAAGCAGGGTAAATGGCTGAAACAATCATCGCCAGAAGTGCTCGGTGTGCCCGCGGTTCCGCTTGCTTCCGAGAACATTGCTCTTCTAGGGTCCGCGGGATCGTTTCGTGCCTACCTCGATCGCATCATTCCGCTGCTGACCGTTGGCAAGACTCAGTTCTTTGGTGAACTCGTGCGCAAACGCATGGGAGCGAAACTTCGTGAGGAGCTTGTAGATCCGCAGACGTTCGAGCGGTTTGGCGTGATGGCCGATGAAGTCGAGGTCGCAATCGCAGCACCAGGGCTGAACGAGGCGCTTTCGCGGTCTGGTGCATTGAGTTCTGCGGTACTTGCATACTCGGATCGGAATGTTGCACGTGAAACGAGGGTTTCGCCGGCCCAAGGCGCAGTAGATTTTCGCAGAGCGGTAATTAAGCGGCTTGAACTGTACGGTGTCGAGGTTTATGAATCTCACCTCGTCTCCGTGGAGTCGCAGGATGAGGGCTGGGTAGCGCAGTTGAGTGACGGTCTCTCTTTGCGCTCGCGCACACTCATCGTTGATCTTGATAGGAATCCGGTCTCGCCCCCGGCGGTGCGCGAGCTGGTGGAGGCAATCACGCCTCGCCATGCGCGTGTGCATGCCGTAATTGATATGGAGTTGCCAGCGTGGTTGACAGAAGGTATGACTGCGGTGGCGTTGCTTGACGACTGGTCGGTCCGCTACGAACCAACCCATGGGGTAGAACGCCCAATCGATGGGGCAGAACTGAGCAAGTCGGGCGGAATCAGCGGTCGGGCGCAAACGGCCTCTCACGTAAGCAACTTGGAAGAGCTCGCGGGTGTGCTCAGCCGGATTGCTCAGACAAAACGTCTTCCGGTCTCTTCAGATACACCGGGCCTCGAGCTGAGCAGTGATGCACTCGTTCACTCTGCCGGCCTTGCGGCTGCACCATTTTGCACCATTGTCGATCGTACCGAGGCAGTGGTGGCAATTGCGCAGCATGAGCTGGACTTTCCCACTTTACTGAGCGTCGGCCGCGCGCTACACGGAGACGATCAGGGGGCGGCCCTTGCCAGTGCCCACAAAGCAACTGTGCGCCTGCGCCGCAGGTTGCTCGGCCTTGAAGGCTAGCAGAGCGGGCTCATATTTCAATTCTGGAATATGAATGCTCAGATCTGCGCTGTAGGCTTAACCACATACTCATTACGAACCCCGCGAGGTCTGGAGGAAACATGAAAGGCAAGATCGCATTCGTGCTCGGAGCAGCGGTCGGCTATGTGCTCGGATCTCGCGCGGGTCGCGCGCGCTACGAGCAGATCAAGCGAGGGGCCGAGTCGCTTTGGAACACGGAGCCCGTGCAAAGGGGCGTCGGTGCGGTCCGCGGAGCACTGGACGAGCGCGCTGACGAGATGAAAGCTTTTATCCGCCGAGCGTCATCAGACGCCTTTGCGAATATCGCCCGACAGACCGCTCCAAAGCAGCAGACGCCCCCTCAGGTTAAGGAGCCGGCGGCTGATCCTGAAAAGGACGAAAAGGCAGACTCATGAGTCGACGCGACGATCAGGCGGGCACGTTTGAGCTACTTGCTCGCCTGCCCTATCAGTTTGTTCGCTTGGCAAAGGCCGAGTTTGAGAACGCCAAGCGCGAGATCACTGAGAAGCTAAAGCGTGGCGGGATCGGCCTGCTCGCGATCATCGTCGCGCTCTTCTTTGTGTTCTTTGCTATCGGCTGCCTGGTGGCAGCTGCAGTGGCCGGGCTGAGCGAAGCGTGGCCTGTCTGGCTCTCAGCTCTTGTGGTGGCAGGTGCCCTGCTCGTACTCGCTGCCGCTTCGATTTTTGGCGGGATCCTGCTGCTGAAGCGGGCCGTGCCATTACCGGACGAAACTATTGACCGCGTTGAGGGCGATCTGCAGACTCTGAGCGAGGTGCGTTTTAACTCTTCTGCGCACATGCCGCAGCACGGCGAGAAAGGAAATTGGCGATGAGCCAAGATCAGCCCACGCCCAAGACCGAACGAGAACTTGGCATGATTGAAGCGGGCCAGGCCCGCGAAGATCTCTATGACACGCTTGGACAGCTTCGTGTGCAGCTCGATTACGCTCAGCGCATTGATGACAGCGTGGCTCGAGCAAAGCATCGAATCATTGCAGAGAAGCGAGAGAATCCGCTCGTGTTTGGCGCGGCAGTGGTCGGTGTTGTCGGCACTGTGCGGCGTCGCCGTATGGGCCGTCACGGCAAAGCTTGTTCGATCGCTGCAGTAGCCACTAGTCTGAAAAATGGTCACATTTCGGTTGCGTTTCCATTGCTATGGGAGCTCTGTTTTGCGTTGTCTGGTGCTACGGGGTAAGAATAGGGTCAATGGAAGGTAGTTTCTTCCTAAGCAGTCTTTGAGTTGAGGATGACTCAGACAGAGGCTGATTTTGTGTGTCCATGGAAGTGAGTGGGGTGTATGTCGGTCGAACAGAAGCCACTGGTTGGACTGCGTGTACTCGTGCCCCGCGGTGGCACTTGGGGCGAGATGGTTGCCCACGCGCTGCGCGAACAGGGAGCCAACACGGTCATCGCGCCGCTGGTTGACTTCGCGCACACAAGTGAAGAAGAGCGCCTGGTTGAGGCGCTCCGTCTGCTTGAAAATGGCTACTACGACTGGATTACCGCCACGAGTGCGACCGTTGTTGATGTGCTTGCGCACCACGAAGCGAAGATACATGAGCGCACCAAGGTTGCGGTCGTAGGTGAAGCGACCGCCCCAGGCCTTCATTGAAGCTGGCTACCAAGTGACCCGTACTCCCGAACGTGAAAACAACACGACCGAGGGTTTGCTCAAGGTGTGGCCTGAAATTGACGCTGGTGAAGTGCTGAAAGTGCTCACGTTGCGTTCGGATGTTGCAAAGCCGGTCCTCACCTCTGGCCTCATTGATCGAGGGCACGACGTAACCCAAGTGGTTGCTTTTCGCACGATCGGTCTGCCCGTTTCGGTGCATATCCGTGAAGACGTCGAGTCTGGTCGCATCAACGCGCTTTTGGTCGCTTCCGCCCGTATTGGCCGCGAGGTGGCTACGCAGTTCCCCTCGCTGCCAGAAGACACGATTGTGGCCTGTGTAGGGCCGCACACGCACGAAGAGACTGTTGCGGCAGGCCTCAAGCATCAGCCTCATGGCAAGGCGCTCGCACAGAAGCGGGCACTGATCGAGACCGTTGAGTCTGCAATCGAT
>JAUCCH010000057.1:0-11473 GCA_034676385.1 Leucobacter sp. | reverse complement strand
TGACACCTCGTTCAGTTACGTCTTCAAAGACGAAGAGAATATCGCCGAAATACTCAACGGCCTAAAAATCGAGCTCAAGTATCTTCCGGCGCTGAGCTCCGAAGCAACGCGGTCCGTCGTGCGACTCATCAACGGGAAGTTGGACGACGTAGCATCTCAGATCAATGACATTCGGCGGCGCATCGGTGAGCAGAAGTCACGTGTAGGAAAGCTGATTCGGGTAAACCAGAACGCGATCAACACATTCCTGAAATCAGCAGGTTATCGGTACACAGTTCGGATCGAGCCCAGCGACGACACATACCGGATGCTTCTCGAACACCAAGATGCTCCAGGTCATTTGGAGACCGCAGCTACCCATCTCAGTTACGGCGAGAAGAACGCTTTCGCGATGGTTCTATTCATGCACGATGTTCAGCATAAGCAGCCCGGATTGGTCGTTCTGGACGATCCCGTCTCCAGCTTCGACAAGACAAAGAAGTTTGCGATCCTGCATCAGCTCTTCCATGGGAAGAACAGCCTCCGAGGGATCACATCCCTCCTCCTCACTCACGATATTGAGCCTGCCGTGGACATCGTGCGGACCACTGGTCAGTTCGTCGCTACGAAGCCTGTGGTTCACTTTCTGAGCGGGCGTTCGGGCGTCTTGTCGGAGAAAGTCATTCGACCGGCCGACATTCAGACCTTCTCACAGGTATGCGACGACAACATCCGATCCGCCACGGATCAGGTCGTTCAGTGCATCTACTTACGCCGGCGTTTCGAGGTGCACGGGGCACGCGGCGAAGCATATGAGTTGTTGTCGAGTGCGCTTCATGCTCGCGACCTACCGACCCGAAAGCTCGACACTGGAGAGCAGGTGCCGCTCCGTGCTGAAGAGGTCGAGGAGGCGCTGAAACAAGTCAAGGAGCATATTGCAGACTTTGATTATGACCAGTTGGTTGCCGATCTAAAGGAGACTGGCGCTCTCCGCGCTCGTTTCGATGCGACGACCATCGGATATGAAAAGGTGCAACTCTTCAGAATCATGCTTACATTGAGTCCGGACTCGTTGGGTGGAGACGACGTCTTCACGAAGTTCGTGAACGAGACCTACCACATTGAGAACGAGTATGTGATGCAACTCAACCCTCGCGAGTTCGATGCGGTGCCAGAGTTCGTCATCGCAGCGTGCGCTGAGCTGGTCGCAGGGTCAGAGGCGGCGTAAGCAACGTATGGCGCATCTGCTGGGGGCCGAAGCCCTGCACTTGGAATATCCGACCCGCGTCGTGTTCGACTCGGTGACGATCGGCGTGAACGAGGGCGATCGTATCGGGATCGTTGGTCGCAACGGCGACGGAAAGTCCAGTCTGCTCGGGATGCTGTCAGGTCGCATCGAACCCGACTCGGGCCGCGTTACCCGACGCGGCGGGGTGACGATGGGCGTGCTGGATCAGGCCGACACACTAGATGACTCGGCAACGGTCGGACACGCTATCGTCGGCGATCGGCCGGAGCACGAGTGGGCCAGCGACGCGAAGGTGCGTGACGTGATCGCTGGCCTCGTGTCGGACCTGCCCTGGGATGCGCAGATCGGAACACTTTCCGGCGGCCAGCGCCGCCGGGTCGCCCTCGCGTCGCTACTGACTGGCGAATGGGATGTTGTTGCGCTTGACGAGCCGACGAACCACCTCGACGTGGAGGGCATCACCTGGCTTGCCGGGCATCTACGCTCGCGGTGGGCAAGGAACGCGGGCGGTCTGTTGATCGTGACTCACGACCGCTGGTTCCTCGATGAGGTCGCCACCGTGACATGGGAGGTGCACGATCGAATTGTGGAGCCGTTTGAAGGCGGGTATGCCGCCTATGTGCTCCAGCGGGTCGAGCGTGATCGGCAGGCCGCGGCGGTCGAGGCCAAGAGGCAAAACCTGATGAAGAAGGAACTGGCTTGGTTGCGTCGTGGGGCGCCGGCACGCACGTCCAAGCCGAAGTTCCGCATCGAGGCGGCGAACCAGCTCATTGAGGATGTGCCGCCGCCTCGCGACCGGATCGAGCTGAACCGGCTTGCCGTTGCCCGGCTCGGCAAGGACGTGATCGACTTGCTTGACGCGGGTGTCTCGTTCGATGGTCGCGAGGTGCTACGCGACATCGAGTGGCGCATCGCACCCGGTGAGCGGGCGGCGATCCTTGGGGCTAATGGTGCGGGAAGATCCACGCTGCTGGGTCTTATTGCGGGAACGGTCGAGGCTACGACAGGGCGGGTCAAGCGAGGCAAGACCGTCAAGCTTGGTGTGCTCGATCAGCAGTTCCAAGAGCTCGAGGAGATCGCAGACGACCGGGTGAGGGATGTCCTTGCCCGAGCTAAGACGAGCTACGTCATCGACGGCAAAGAACTGAGCCCCGCACAGCTCCTCGAACGTCTCGGCTTCTCGCGTGAGCACCTATCAGCTGGTGTTCGGGGAGCTGTCCGGTGGGCGAGAAGAGGCGGCTGCAACTGCTTCTCG
Source organism: Leucobacter sp. (assembly GCA_034676385.1). GTDB lineage: Bacteria > Actinomycetota > Actinomycetes > Actinomycetales > Microbacteriaceae > Leucobacter. The sequence goes on along the minus strand of JAUCCH010000057.1, from coordinate 8,990 downwards.
TGCTGCTCTCGGAACCTAACCTGATCGTTCTAGACGAGCCTTCGAATGACGTGGACACGGACATGCTCGCCGCAATGGAGGACCTGTTCAACTCCTGGCCTGGCACGCTCATCGTCGTCAGCCATGACCGCTACCTTGTGGAGCGGATTACGCGGATCAGCAGTACGCGATTCTCGACGGCCGGCTGCGTCATCTTCCGGGAGGGATGGACGAGTATCTGCGACTGCGTGAGATGCAGTCCAGCTCGCCGTCCGTTGCCGTGGCTCCTGCCGTGTCCGACGCATCGGAGCAGGTGCTATCGGGTGCGGAGGAACGCGCCATGCGCAAGGAACTCAGCGCTACTGAGCGCAAGCTGGAACGGTTGGGTGAGCGGGTCGTGAGCATCCACGAGCGCATGGCTAAGCACGATCAGGGTGATTATGCAGGCCTAGGCCAGCTGAATGATGAGTTGCGTGAGGCACAGAAAGCCGCGGTGCTGGAGGAACGATGGTTCGAGCTTACTGAACGCCTCGGCTGAGCGATGTGAGCTGGGTACCCTAGTGGGTTCCACATCTCAATCGGCGCTATCTCCGACCACGTCGCGGGTTTGAGCATCGTCGCTTGGGTGGGCCTTCCCAAGCGATTCTCAAACAAGCGCCCGGCGCTGAGATCGTTGATTTCCTGTGTGCTCAGGGGTTCCGAGCGGCGCGTACCGAGGGGGCGAAGCCCTAAGAGGCACGATTCGCGAGGCGCGGTCGCGAAAAATCCGGCGAAGTCTCAAACACGATTGACCATCGAGCAGCGCATGGAACTGGTCGCGGACTATGAGGCTGGGATGCCCGTCCGAACCATCGCCGTGAAGTACGGCGTGCATCGCGGAACGATTCCGGCCTTCGTTCTACGGTCTGGTGGACAGTTGCGGTCAACAGGACTGAACAACGAGCGCCGTGCGAGCGCGGCCATCCTTTACCGCGACGGGCACACGTTGCAGGAGGTCGCCGACCGTCTCGGCATCAACCCGAAGACCGTACGCAACGCCGTAGTTGCTGAAGGCGTAACCCTTCGTCCCCGAGGAAGAAGACCAACAACCTGAGACCAAGGGCAACGGGTTTGGATGCTGGGCTCGACACGCCGAAAGTCACAGTGACCGATTTCTGCGCAGTTCTAAAGCCCCAGTGCTAGGATTGAGGCGTCACCTAGCGTCAGGAGCGTCGATGAACGAGTTGCCCGAACCTTCTCCGTGGTTCAACCGTCACTTCGGAGAGCACAGTCAGAGTGTGATGCTTGCGCTCGCTAAGGCCGGTCGTGCAGCTCACGAGCGCTCCCTCGACGCCAAGACCGGAAGCCAACTGGCCTCGAACGAGGCATACGGCTCGTTTTGGGTGATCTTGCCTGAGGAGGTATCGGCTCACCTTGCGTTCCTGCCTGGGCGCGAGGTGATCCGGCCGACAGGCAGCCGTTACGACCTGGTGGTTTTCGATGGCACCTTGATCTTTCCGGCCAAGTGTGGACGTGGATCGTCCGGCGCTGACCGAATTAGGCTAGGCCGCTCGGATTTCCGTCGCCGAGTTTTCTCCCTTGAAGACGACGCTAGCCGCAACATGCAGGAACAGTTGGAGTTCGAACTAGAACTAGGTGGTGACCTAGACGCCTCTGTCAAGGATGGTTCCTTCGGCTCCGCTACGCGGGCCTCCCTCGTTGCCTACGACGTGTCCGCTCGTGGCGGGCTCCAGCACGTCTATGTCGGCGAGGCGACTCTTGAATCATCCGGGCTCGTCACCTGGCACTATCGCGAGGAGTTGATGCTGCACCTGCTCGATGGAGAAGGAGTTGCCCTGGTTGGCCTTGGCGAGCCTTCCTCGGCACGATTCGATGACGCACCTCTCCCTGAGAGTGACCTAACGCTTCTGAAGCCGGGCGAACTGCCGAGTACCAACGTGGAGACCGAGGGCGTCCCTGACACGGGAACTGGGGGTGCATCAGATGATCTCCCGTGATTCGAGCAGACCGGTCGCGCCCCCCACTGATCTCGACATCGCAAAGACCTTCGATGGTGACCGTCTGCGGCAAGCTCGACAACTCGCGTTGCGCACGAAGCAGAGTCTCGCAGAACCACTTGGCGTCTCGGCAGCCGCTATTGGGCAATATGAATCCGGCGCCACGCCACCCCGCGCGGAACTCATCCCGCTTCTAGCCCGAGAACTTGACGTTCCGCGAGAGTTCTTCGCCGCGGGTCGGCCGCTCGCTCGGCTTGAGACAGCCGATGCCTTCTTCCGGAGCCTTCGAGCCACGACGGCGAAACAGCGCGCCAAGGCAGTGTCCTATACGGAGCAACTGTGGGAGTTGGTTCATGCAGTCGAGAAGCACGTCCGCTTGCCACCCGTGAACCTGCCCGGTTTCGTTGGCGGTGAGGTAGAACCTGGTGTATTCCCAAACGACCCAATAGCGGCCGCGCGGGCACTACGCAAGGCATGGAGGCTAGGCGCGGAACCGATCCCGCATCTCGTGCGCACCATCGAGAATCAGGGCATCGTCGCAGTCTTGGTTCCCTTCGCTGAAGACGAAGTTGCCCGCATCGACGCGTTCTCCACGCTTTCGCTGTCGCGACCGATCATTGTCCTGTCACCTGACCGTGCGAACGATATCTACCGACACCGCTTCACCGCTGCACACGAACTCGGACACCTCGTCATGCATGGCGAACTCGCCGGCGGTGACCCCGCATTGGAACGAGAAGCGGACCGATTCGCCGCCGAGTTCCTGACACCAAGTTTGGTGATCCAAGACCTACTCCCTCGGCGGATCGACTTTCGAAAGCTGAACCAGCTGAGCGAACAATGGGGGGTATCCATCAAGTCCCTCATCTACAGGAGCAGAGAGGTCGGCCTGCTATCCGACGCCACCGCTCGGCGCGCATACATTCAGCTGAACCAGCTCTCAGAGCAAGGTGTGATCGCAACCCAGCCCGTTTACCAGTTTCCCGGTGAGGTTCCTTCGCTCCTTCGCCGCGCCGTCGAGATGGCCGAAGCAAACGGCGTCACCATCGCATCCTTGGCTCAGGAACTCGCCTGGAAACCAGCCCAAGTCCGCCGCATGCTCGGCGACGCAGACGAGCGGCCAACTCTAAGACTTGTTTGATTCAGCTCATCGACCCAGGACCGTCGATCTATCTACATCTTTCCGCAGCGCTACCCAGTTCCAGATTTAAAGAGGAAACAATGAGTTACCGCAATAAAACCTATGTCGCTTTCGCCAGCGAGGACATCGGCAAGTACCGTCTGATGGAAGCATGGAAAGCAAATCCCAACTTCGACTTCAATTTCTATGATGCTCACACCCTCTACGTTTCGCGCGATACGAGCCAGCCTGAAACGATCAAGCGTAATCTGCGCGAACGAATGAAGAACGCCAAACAGGTGGTTCTTCTCGGCAGTGGTGACGCTAGACGAAAAGGCGGAGACGGTGTCTCATTTCTCGCACATGAGATTAAGGTGACGATGGAGTTCAATCTTCCGGTGGTCATCGCGAATCTTGACAGTGGTCGTACCGTCAACAGGAACTTCATACCGGCACCACTATTGAACGCAAACTATTACACGGTGTCAGTGTCGTTCCAGCCTAAGATCATCAAGCATGCGCTTGACGACTACGCAGTCCAGTTTGGAACCAGCAATAATTCGGGACCGCACCAGTATCCGTCCGGAACTTACGCGACGCTCGGCCTATAGATGAGAGACCTTGCACACGATCTGCGCACGTGGCGCTTCTGGCGTTGGTTCCTCATCCAAACGTTCTCCGCAGTCGGAGTTCTTGCGGTTCTGCTCGAACTAACCAACTTCATCTTCGGGAGTCTTCCGATCGAGGGGTGGCCGCTCGCCATCATCATTGCTTTCGTTTCGATCGGGTACGGACTTGTCCGTGCTTGGCCGCGCCCCATCCGGCAGGACTACAACTCACCGAACACGATGATTGAGATTGTGAAGGGCGATTTGTTCGCGCAGGACAGCAACATCGTGGTGGGTACCTGCGACACGTTCGATACGTCCGTTCCTAACATTATCGCGAAGAACAGCGTTCAAGGTCAGGCGCTCGAACGCCTCTACGGTGGCGATACGGATCAACTGGACCGCGAACTCGCCGCGGCGCTGCAGGGCAAGACGGTAACGGCGACGATCCAGAAGCACGGGAAGACTAAGAAGTACGGCGTTGGGGCCGTGGCCACGCTTCGAAACGGTTCTCACCGCCTCTACTTCTTGGCGTACAGCGAGATGAACGAGGCTAACGAAGCACAGAGCACGCCGGATGGTATCTGGCGAAGCCTTGCGTCGTTGTGGGAAGAGGTCTCGCGGACCGCGAACGGAACTGCGGTAGCTGTCCCCGTCATCGGCGGAGGACAGTCCCGGTTGTCACAGGTCATGCCGGCGCAAGACTCGATCCGCTTTATCGTGATGTCCTTCATGTTCGCGTCGCGAACGAAGAAGGTGTGCGATCAGCTGCGAATAGTGGTGCATCCGAGGGATTTCGATCGCCTGGACAGGCTCGAACTCCAAGCGTTCCTGTCATCGATGAGGCCGTCGTGAGTGAGTCAGCTATTCGGCTTCCTGACGCGCAGCCGTGCGCGTTCTGCGCCTACCTCAAAGGAAGTCGACCGTTCACCTTCGTGATAAGGAACACGTTGACAGCGGTTATGGTTACGCAGGAACAGCGTGGGAAACCGCACCTTCTCGTCATCCCTACCAGGCACAGAGAGACCATTCTCGACTTGACAGATGATGAGTGTGCGGCGCTGATGGTCGAGGTAAGGAACGCAGCGACGGCTATCGACGCCGCATACCAGCGTTCAGGTATCTCCGTCTGGCAGAACAACGGTGAGGCCGCAAGCCAGTCGATCAGGCACGTTCACTTCCACGTCGCAGGAACCCTGGACTCTGGCGGCACCGAATGGGGTCCCGTTGAAGAGCTCCCGCTCGCCAAGACAGAACTCATTGCCAAGCAAGTTCAAGCCCACTGGCCGTCTTCGTAGACGTCACGTTGACCGGACGAGATCACTAGGGAATCGTTGTTCTCTAACGTCTGGCAGTGGGGTGTTTCGTGTCGCCGCTCAAAGCTATGGTGCGGGCGAAGGACTTATGATGTTGACATCCACAGGCGTTGGAGCATCGTCCAGGGGAACCGCCCAAGATACGGTGTGAGCGATCGCGAGCAGCGTTAGTCCGACTAGCGCGATTAAGAAGCCGTCACGGAAGACCGTGACCATCGCTCGGCGAGTCCTCGACGTCGTATGCACTGCCATAACGTACTGTCGAAGCTCCTCTCGGCGGGGATCACGAAGGTGAACGAAACTTCTACCTGGACTGCTCCAAGGACTTTGTTCGACACGGCAACACCGGCAAAAACCAGAACTGCCATGACGACAATGAGAACGCCGACCAACCAGATGACGAGCAAGCTGGTGGAGCTCGTGGCAACGGCCCAGAGCCGCTCGAAGGCGGCAGTGCTCAGTCCGATGGCCGCAATGATTGCTGTGAGTGCGAACTCTGCACGGCGCCGAACCGCCTCGATGCCCGCTGATTCGCTTTTCAGACGCTCGTCATAGGACGAACGCGCCAAGGCAAGGTTCCGTTTTGGGCACTCGTCTACCCACTCTGTTTCCGGTGCCGCTTCGTCCGGCATCCACACTTTCCTGCCGGCGAAGAGGCCCAGCGCCGTACTCACAACCATGCGAACTTCGGTGAACGCAAGTCTTGTCTTTTCGCGAAAAGTCTTCTTTCTCATGTGCCCGCCACGAGTAGACCTGCGAGGGCGTCAGTAATCGCCATACCCATTTGCTTGGGAAGAAAGAGCCACTGCCCCGAGGGGTTTACGTCGAGGAGGAACACCTCACCATCAGGCGTTTGAATCCAATCTTGGCTCGAGTATCCGAGACCGAGATGACTCGCAATTGTCAGCGCGCCTGTAGGCGCTATCAAGCTCGCGTCAGGGGCTTCTATGAATGCAGAATGATTGCGTGAACGCCGCCGCCAGTCAGCGGGAGCAGTTAGGTCAACATCTAGCGTTGCCACCCAGCTACGATCGCCGACGGTGACAACGCGAAGATGCTTAGCAGCCGGTATCCGTTCCTGGACAATGAATGGCGCTGCGGTCAGAGCGTTAAGTCGAATGTCTGTAGGCAACATCGACTCGGCGTAGACAGTCATTGTTTCACCGTCCTGGATGAACTGGCCCGTACCGAGAGGCTTAACAATGACCTCGTTCGAGAAGGATGTCGCGACTGCCTCACTACTCGTCGTCACTAGGGTTCTCGGGTATGGAATACCAAGCCTGACGGCCGCCTTCCATTGCCAGAGTTTCGATTCAGCTCTGCGCAGTGCCACTGGGCTTGTTATCCAACTTACTTTGGAGTCGTCCAGAAGCCATGAGTACGCCGAATACCAAGTGCCAAGCTCCAAAGCTCTCAGTGACCCTGCTTCGATGCCAAGCCCCCAGTCTGCCCGGTGAAGACGTCGTAACCACCCAAATCGCGCATCGGTGAGGTCGCGCCAAGCGCCGTCAATTTTCACGGCGTAACCTTCATCGCTTAACGAAAGACCATCGCTCATGACTGACTCAAGGTCGAAGATCAGTGGGCGATTTCCGCATCTTATGAGGGCATCCTCGACAGCTGCGATATGAGGATCATCACGTTCACCGATGAGGATGGGTGCTCTGGAACTCAACGAGGCCCGACGTAGCTTAGGAGGAGCTGCGTGACTGCCTCATCGGTATCGGACGATTCAATCGTCTCTGTGATCGTTGCTGTCCCGCGAACACCATCGACAACGCTTTGCGGGTAGCTTGCTAACTCGGCAAACATGGAGGTGGAGGCTTCTCTTGCCTGCATTAGCTCTCCATCAGAGACATCCCCAGCGGGGAAAACCCGAACCCGTGATCAGACGTCTCGATTGTGTGCGTGAGCGTTGAAGGCTGCGGACGGGGCCTAGGTTCGGGGTCATTACGCTGCATGTCCACTGCCAGCAGTCCGAAACAACGACGTGGATGTGTTCATTGGACTCCAATGGCGGTTTACGACAGGGAACTCTTGAATCTTACCGTGGATGTCGACAACAGTGCAGTGGAGATGGAGGTCTTTGGGATCACAGCGATGTCTCTGGGACACGAAGCGAGTCGAGCCGGTCAGGTCGCTTGCTCGGCCGACTCGGCCATTGTTCTTCGTTCGGCGCGTACGGCGGCTCTTTCCCGCAGGCGCGCGCGACCCAGCAGGATCAGGCTGACCGGCCCCATGATGATGAACTTCATCGTGTTCCACAGGCAGAGGAGAACGAGGAGGTTGAGCCATCCGGGTCCGCCGTCTGTGATGAGGGTGGTGATGGTGCTCGCGGCCAGGAGGTAGGGCACGGCGAGGAGCATTGCGGGTACGCCCCACTTCAAGCCTCGTCGGGTGCGGATGGCGTCGAGGAGGATGTTGGTGGGCATGTAGCGGCGCAGGAATGCGCGGGTGTGGACGCTGAGAGTCCAGAGCTGGCGGATCATGACGGGGTTCCTCTCACAAGCACGACGGATCGTCGGAGGCGGTGCGTGTGTGAGTGGCCTTGCGGCCTGCCCCGTAGAGCGTCATATCAAGGAGAAATCCGCCTCACCCCAAGAGTACGACGCACCAGCGACATTCGGAAGGGCAACCGGTCACAGGCCCCGGCTCGCACCTTCACGGCGCACCATCCGTGCCGGGTCGTCGTGTCCTTCGGCGCCATCGAGGTCGCGGAGCCTTGCAAGGGCGGCTCTCGCTCGTGCGGCGTCGATCTTCTGCGCGTCACTGTCAGGTGCTGGGCCGAGCGGCGTGCGCGTGGTGATGCCGTAGCGGTCACGATACGCGGCCACGGTTCTCGCCTGCTGTTTCCAGGTCGTCGCGGCTCTCGCCTCAGCCGGCGTGCTTCCGAGCACGAGCGCCCATTCCTGTCGCTCGGTGCGAGCCTGGTCGAGAACAGCCACGGCGCGTTCTTCGATCAGCTCGCGCCGTTCGGTGAGTGCTTTCCGCATCTCGGCACTCATAGGCCCGGCGGCTTCGGGGATGAGGCCGGCGATCAGGCGGGGCGCCTTGCGGGTGCGCCCAGAACCCGCCGGCTTCGCAGTGGCGCGGGCGAGGCGGTGGTGCAGGACAGAGGCGATGTCGTCGGCGTCACCGAAGCCGCGTGCTGCGACCAGGCGCGGCATGAGGGCATCGATGTTGTGGTGGTTCGCTTCCGCCCGTCGTAGTTCAGCCGTGAGTGCTCCGAAGGCGTCAGAGTGGATCGTGTCTTCTGCTTCCTCCCGAGTGAGGCCGGATTCGCGGATGAGGGTGGCGAAGCGGTCGTGTTGGGCTGCTTGCGCGATCGTCTCGTACTCGGCCGCAAGCTGTCCCACCGACCCCCACATCTCTTGCTCGGTGGTGATCGTCTCGTGCGCGGACAGCTCGGCACCGACGTGCTGCAGCACCCCGTAGAGCACGCTCCGCGCGCTCGCATCCGGGTCGTCGGCCGGGTGCGGGGTGGTGTGGTTGTCGTCGGGGCGGTCGGTGGCGACGTAGACGAGGTTCGCGTGCCGGCCGCGGGTCATCGCGACATACAGGTTCTCCCTCGTCGTAGACGAATCAACAAGAACATGCGAGGTGTCGGTCGTGATGCCTTGCGCCCTATGCGCCGTCACTGCGTACCCCAGATCGACGTGATCCGAGACGTATCCGGCCGGGAGGATCACAGTGCCGCGGCTGTTTGCGCGGCGTGCGGTGAGTGATCCATCGTCTCGGATGTCGATGACCGTCCAGCGGTCGCCGTTGCGTACCCATCCCCGTGGGGTGCGGAGGCGTCGGTCGTTCTTGCGGGTGATGATCGTGTCACCGACCCCGGCACGCGCGTCGCCTTGGAGGGCGACTTCGCGGCGGGCATCCACGGTGCCGTCGAGGATGAGGTCGGCGCGGGCGCGTTGGTTCAGGGCGTGGACGGAGTCGTTGGAGTCAGCGATCAACACCGTCGAGGCGC
>JAUCCH010000056.1:0-4253 GCA_034676385.1 Leucobacter sp. | reverse complement strand
TTGATGACTCGGTCCGGGAGGCCTTTGAGACCTCAATCATTGGCAACGAACAAGTTCAGGCCGTCTTCCTCATGCCGGGCGACCCGGAGCAAGACTGCTGGCTCCGGAACTCGACGTGGTGCTTGCCCTTCGGCCGGGCTTGAATGAGTCCGAAGTGAGCGAGTTGCTTTCTGAGTTGCAGGAGCGCTGGGCCGCGAACGAAATAATCGCCAGACGTGTCACTCTCTGCGGGTACGCTTGGTGTAAGCGGCTCCTCAGCGCTGAGCCTCTGCAGCGAAAGAATAGCGTTACGGAAGTGAACTGCCCATCCGGGTGAGAGCCTCCGTGAGGATTGACGGTGTCGTCGAGTAGTTCAGCCGGACAAATCCGCGCCCACCGGTACCAAACACGTGGCCTAAACTGAAGGCTACGCGTGCAAGTGTTCAGGAAGTGCTGCGCGGGTCCAAAATCTCACTCACTACCGCGAGCTGCCCGGGCTCGGGTTCTGTCTCATGGCCAAGCCCAAGTGGTCGGCAGTCAATCCAGGCCAGGATAGGTGCCCTTGGCTCTTGATACCCGGCTTTGGGTAAGTGCTGTTCGAGTAGCTGGCCAAGCAGGGTTCATTTCATCGAGGTCTGCGAGTAGCGCGTCAAGCCATTCACCACCGTGGGCGTAGGCGGCGGAGTGCGCGATAATGCCAAGGTGGTTCGGGCCATGACTCACTTCTTCAGGCATCGCCGCAGATCAACGGCTGACTCCGGCCCCGCAATAGCAACAGCTGCTTTGAGCCCAGCAAGATTCCAAGCTTTTGAGGCCGAGGTCAGTGCAAATCCATTCTCCGCGCCGACAACGCTGAGGTATGGCGTGAAGCTAGCTCCGGAAAGTACGAGCGGCGCGTAGATCTCATCCAAAACGACTCGCACACCATATTGGCGTGCGAGCGACGCGATGCCCTGAAGCTTCTTCCCGAGTGTGCACAGTGCCTGTGGGGTTGTGCGGATTGCTGAGCAGGTACGCAGCCCTTCGTCGACGCGAGGTGGCATCGCGAAATGCCTGTTCAAGTGCAACCAGATCGATGCGCCAGTCTGCCCCTAGTGGGGCCTCAATTACCCTCCGCGAATCATGACTGACAAACGCATAGAACGGGGCATATACCCGGATTGTTGACGACGACGACATCGCCAGGTTCGGTGACGAGTCGCAGTACCTCAACGACTCCCATCATGACGTCGGGCACGATGGCAGTGTGATCTGGGTCGAGCGTGGCCCACCCCCAACGGGGTCGGCCGCAAACGAGCTAATCGTTTCGCCCATCGAGTTTCCCGCGGGGTAGCCAGTGTCGCCGTTTTCGATGGCCCGGATCAGGGCCTCGCTCACGGCGGGCGCTTGCATCACGTCCATCTCAGCGACCCAGAGCGGAAGCACATCGGACGGGTGAGTTCGCCATTTGAGGCTTGTGCGAGAGCGCAGTTGATCGAGTGTGAGTTCTTCGAGCGGATGTGTGATCATCTTTGATCCTTTGATGCCAGTGGTCTCAACGTTTCTCACCAGCGTAACCGTTTTGACAGCCCGAGGCAGCGCTGATCCTCAGCCTAAAAAATGTTCAAAAGCACCACGTAGACGGTTGTCCCCGCGAAGATGCTGAGGAGCGCACGCCTCCCCGCGAGCAAATGAGTGACTACAGTCATCGTAGACGCGATCGCGATGATCCAGAGTTTGCCGGGCCTCGCCAGATCTCCCCAGCCAACATAACCACCGCGAGGATCACCAAGAGCCCCGCGGGCATCCACTGTCCGAGTACCTGAATAAATTTGGACTTGCGCAAGGGCTTCAGGATCGCAAAGGGTAGTGCGCGAATCAATACGGTGATGACGCCACCGATGGCGACCGCAGCAACCATGTACCAAAGACTAGGCATCGGTCTGCTCCTCTGCCCTCGAACGCTTTGCCCAGAAATACCGTGCAACTAGTGCGAGGGTATAGATAGCGAGCGCCGTGATCAGCTCTGCTCCTGGGAATGCAACCATTGCCACTGCGATCGAAAGTCCCGCAAGAACGACCGATGGAATTTCACGCTTTGAACGAGCGGCGTCGAGGGCCATGACAATGAACAAAGAGACCAGCGCGAATTCAAACCCCTCAATCGGTTCGGGAAGCAGCGACGCCACCGATACGCCGACCAGCCCGCCAAGTACCCAGTAAGCCTGCATGAGTAACTGGCCCGTGAGCATGCGTGTCGACGTGAGCTTCTCGGGAGGCATCAGCACGTACGTAGCGTAGGCCTCGTCGATCATTGCGTAGATCGAGTAGGCACGCCGGATTCCAGGCTTGATCACCTGGATCGGGAAGCTGAGCGGGTAGAACGCATGCCGGAAGTTGAGCGCGAAGACTGTTGCAGCGATGGTGACCAGGGGAGTGGACATCGCAATCATGCCACAAGCAACAGCTCGACCGAACCCGCGAAGATTCCGATCGAGAGCGCGGGAGCAAACCACCACGGAAGCCCCGCTTGAATAACAAGGAACCCGAGAGCCACGCCGAGCGGGAAAATGCCAATGCCCACCCCTAAGGAGTCGACGGCGCCTCTTCGAATCTCCTGGTTACGTGAGGTCAACAGTTCAGTCATTGAATGGGAGTTAGATTACCGAGCCCGTGTACTTCTCGCCCGGGCCTTTACCCGGGGCGTCGGGAATTGCCGATGCTTCGCGGAAAGCGAGCTGCACGGAACGCAGCCCGTCACGGAGTGGGCGGGCATGGGAGTCGCTGATCTCGGGCGCACCAGCGGTGATCAAGCCAGCAAGTGCGTTAATGAGCTTGCGTGCCTCATCGAGATCTGTGCTCGTTCTCGGGATCGTCGGAGAGGCCACACTTGATTGCTGCTGCACTCAGAAGGTTGACCGCTGCAGCGGTAATTACCTCAACTGCCGGGACCTCAGCAATGTCGCGTGCTGCGCTCTGTACTTCGGTAAGATCCGAGTTCTGCTGCTCACTCATTTACATTCCTCTTCGTTCTGCGCTCTTCGATGTGTGCTGTAATCTTGCGCGGTTGTCTAAGTCTTGCTAAGATTCTAAAGGTTCGCGGCCTTTCGCCGAGAACTTGCAAGTGGAGATCCTCCCACCCGACGCCGATATACAGGCTACCGGGTAGTTGACACCCCGTTTCACTCACTGAAGTGAAACAGCTTAATTAAGGGTGTGGAATAGCGCGTGCGTGGTTCCAGGTCTGTGCTTGCAAACAAACTGAGTTGCAACACCCGCCCAAGGGCGAAGCACATTTGATCTGAAGGAGCCGGCGATCAGCGATCCCCGTACTAACGAACGAATCAACGCCAAAGAAGTGCGTTTGGTCGGTCCCAGCGGCGAACAGGTCGGCGTGGTGCCGATCGCTACTGCTCTGCGCCTTGCCGCAGATGCAGACCTTGATCTCGTCGAGGTTGCCCCGGACTCAAAGCCGCCCGTGGCTAAGATCATGGACTTCGGCAAGTTTAAGTATGAGGCTGCCCAGAAGGCCAAGGAAGCTCGTCGTAACCAGGCGAACACCGTGCTGAAAGAGGTTCGCTTCCGCCTCAAGATCGACAAGCACGACTACGAGACCAAAGCTAAGCGTGCCATCGGGTTCTTGACTCAGGGCGACAAGGTGAAGGCCATGATCCTTTTCCGCGGTCGCGAGCAGTCACGACCTGAAATGGGCGTACGTTTACTTCAGCAGTTCGCAGAAGACATCACCGAGTACGGCGTGGTCGAGAGCGCACCGCGCATCGATGGCCGCAACATGGTGATGGTCATTGCGCCGCTGAAGAACAAGAGCGAAGCAAAGGCCGAGCAGAATGCTCGCCGGGCTGAAGAGAAGGCGACGCGCCGCACTGATAAGTCGACAGACGACGCGTCGTCCAACGAGGCGTCGGCGGCAGCTGAATAGACCAACGGCCGTCAGGGAAACCTAGACCAGCCGTAGAACACGTAGTCGCCCCGGCGACGCGCACCACAACAAGGAGATAGAGATGCCTAAGCAGAAGACCCACTCGGGGGCGAAGAAGCGGTTCAAGGTGACCGGTAGCGGCAAGCTGATGAAGCAGCAGGCTGGTATGGCGGCACAACCTCGAGGTCAAGTCCTCGAGGCGTAAGCGCCGTCTGAACGCTGACCAGGTGCTTTCGGCTGGTGACGTCAAGCAGGCCAAGAAGCTGCTGGTGCGCTAAGCACTGCCCAACGCTGAAAATTTTTGTAAGGAAGAACTGAAATGGCAAGAGTAAAAAGGGCAGTAAACGCCCACAAG
>JAUCCH010000055.1:0-40298 GCA_034676385.1 Leucobacter sp. | reverse complement strand
TGTGTCAAGTTTCGTAGACGTGAGAACGCTTGATTATTGATTACGGGCTGAAGATCAGGCCACAGCCCTTTCCGCTGCCTGGAGGTTTGAACGGTCAAAGAACGCCTGCATCACCGACATCGGGGTGCGATACCCGAGGGTGGAGTGGCGACGCTTCCGGTTGTAGAACACCTCAATATATTCAGCAACCGCAAGCCTTGCCCTCGCCCGGGTGGCATAGTGGTGATGATGCCAATGCTCGTTCTTCAGCGAAGCAAACCAGCTTTCGGCGACGGCATTGTCCCAGCACACCCCAGTTCTTCCCACTGAGAGTCTCAGATCCATCAGCCTGGCCGCGTCAGCGAATTCAGCAGACGTGTATTGGGCACCTTTGTCGCTGTGAAATATTGCGTTCCCGGCGGTGTAGCCGGCGCGATGCGCCATCGTGAGCGCATCAACCACCAGCGACGTTCTCATATGGGCTGCCGTCTGCCATCCGACCACCATTCTTGTGGTCAGATCAATCACCGTCGCAAGATACAGCCAACCTTCGCCAGTTTTGAGGTACGTGATGTCGCCCACGAGGCAGGTTGTTGGAACCGGGGGTGTGAACCGACGCCCGATGAAGTCACGCCGGATACCGGCATCGGGCGCGGGGATCGTGGTTCGTTTCGTGGCGCGCGGCTGAATCCCTTGAATCCCGAGCTCTCGCATGAGCTGCCACACCAGCCATGGAGACACCGTCATCCCTTGAGCAGCAAGTTCGGCATGAATGCGCCGCACCCCAAGGATTTTGTGGTGATCGATCCAGATCTTCCCGATCAGATCGGAGAGCTCTTGCCGCCGTATCTTTCGGGCATCAGGTGCTGCATGTCGCCGCTGCTTCCATGCGTAAAAACCCGCACGATGCACTTTCAGCAGTCGACACATGAACGTGACAGCATGTTGGCCTTCTTCGTGTTCGATCAGCTCGTACTTGCGCACTACCGCTGTTCCTTCGCGAAGAAGGCCGCCGCTTTTTTTAGGAACGTGTTTTCCTCACGCAACCGGTTGATCTCACGTTGCATCTCGTGCGGGTCTTGCGAGTAAGGGTCAGGGGTTCGGCGGGCTGACCCTGAACCAGTGCCATGCGTGCCGGTTGCTTTCCCAACCCATTTCCCGAGCGTTGATTCGTTGATTTCTAGGTCGCGGGCGACCTGGGCTCGTGTTTTGCCGAGCTCGGTTACCATGCGCACAGCGTCGGCTTTGAACTCGTCACTGAACTCTCGACGGGGTCGGAGTGTAGACATCTGATGGGATTCCTTCCAATGGAGTTCTCCTGTCTACAACAAGCATGACACCTCAGACTAGGCTTGAAACGTGGCAGCGGCAACGAAAACCAGCAAGGCAAAGATCATCAAGATCGGGTATAACGAGGCGCGTCCTGCGCCCGTAGTCCTGATCAGTGGGCCCGAGCAATTTCTTGCAGATCGCGCGACAAGAACGATTCGCGAAATGCTCCGGTCAAACGACGCGGCAGTCGAAATTCACGACATCGATGCAGCGAGCTACGGACAGGGCGAGCTCTTTACGGTCGCGAGCCCGTCACTCTTCGCCGAACCAAGACTCATACGAGTTGAGGGCGTCGAAAAGGCGAGTGATGCCTTTCTCGAGGATGCGAAACGCTACCTCACGCAGCCCGCAGATGACACCACTCTGGTGCTTCGGCATGCGAGCGGTCAGCGAGGCAAGGCCTTGCTCGATGCCGTGCGCGGCGACGCGGGAGGCTCAATCGGTGCCATCGAGATTGTCTGCGCCGAGGTAAAGAAGGACAGCGACAGGCTCGGCTTTGCACAGTCCGAGTTTCGGTGTCTTGAGGCGCAGATTGCGCCAAAACGCACTTCGCGCGCTTGTCGCTGCGTATCAGGGCGGGCTGGGTGAGCTGGCAGGTGCCATTGAACAGGTCCTTGTTCTGATGTGGGCAAGCGCCTGACCGAATCGGACATTGAACGCTCAACCGAGGGTCGGGTCGAGGCAGGTGCGTTCAAGGTTGCTGACGCGGCTACGGCTGGCGGCGCAGCAGATGCGCTCGTACTATTGCGCCAGGCTTTGAGCACCGGCACCTACCCTATCCCAATGCTGGCAGCCCTCAACATGAAAGTCCGGGGAATGGCCAGGGTCTACGGTGCTCGAGGCAGCTCCGGTGAGCTTGCTTCAACGTTCGGCATGGCACCGTGGATGGTCGAGCGTGCGCAGAAGAAAAACCCGCGGATGGACCGAGGGAGATCTCGCCAAAGCGATCGACCTCGCTGCGGAGACCGAGCTTGCGCTGAAGGGCGGCAGCAGAGACCCTGTCTACGCGCTCGAGCGTTACGTACTTTTTGTCGCCAAGCGCGGGAGATAAGTTTCCCGTACAGAACGAACGACCCGCACCCTCAAATCCGAGGATGCGGGCCGCTCATAACGATCGCAGATCGAAGTTATGGCTTCGTCGCGATGCTCACGATCTTCTGGAACTCGCACAATCAGGTTCACAATCTGGCGGTCACCGATCGCGCGCTTCACTGACTCAGATGCCATCGCAGCTGCCTCAGCCTCAGCCTCGCTGACCGAGGCGGAAGCGTGAGGCGCTCGCGCACCTTGCCGTCAACCTGCACGACCATTGTGACCTCGTTCTCCACGAGCAACGATTCGTCTGCAGAAGGCCACACCTGAAGCGCAACCGTTGGCTCATGTCCGAGCTTCGCCCACATGTCTTCAGCAGCGTAGGGAGCGAAGAGTGAGAGGATCATCGCGATCGCTTCTGCGGACTCGCGCACAGCGGGATCAGCCGAGCCCACGCCAGAGTCGATAGCCTTACGGGTCACGTTGACCTGATCCATGAGGCGAGCGACAAGCACGTTGAACTTGTAGTGTTCGACCAAGCCGGGCGCATCGGCGAGTAACTTGTGCGTGTGGCGCCGAAGCCCCGCGTCACCACCAGCGAAAGTAGTCGACACCCACGTCGCTCGAGACGTCCCCAGCTACACGCCAAGCACGTGCGAGGAACTTCGCCGAACCCTGCACCGAAACATCGGCCCAGTCAATGTCGTCCTCGGGAGGGCCAGCAAACGCGAGAGTTACGCGCAGCGCGTCGGCACCGTGCGCCTGCAGCTCCGAAGCGAACTCGACGAGGTTGCCCTTCGACTTCGACATCTTCGCGCCGTCTTGCAGCACCATGCCCTGGTTCAGCAGTGCCGTAAACGGTTCTTCAAAATCGAGATAGCCGAGATCGTGCAGCACCTTCGTAATGAAGCGTGAGTAGAGCAGATGCAGAATTGCGTGCTCGACGCCACCCGCATACTGGTCGATCGGACCCCAGGCGTTGACGAGCGCAGGGTCGAAGGCCTGGGTGTCGTCAGTCGCCGAAAGGAAACGCAGGAAGTACCAGGAACTATCGACGAAAGTATCCATCGTGTCTGGGTCTCGGGTCCAAGCGTGGCCGTCTGCGTCCGTCACGTTCGACCACTCGGTTGCGGCACCCAGGGGCGAGGATCCCTTGGGCTTCAGGTCGAGTCCCTCAGTTGCGGGGAGACGAACAGGTAGCTTGCTCTGCTCAACTGGGCGCATCTCGCCCGCATTCCCGTCTTCAGCACCGTGAAGAATCGGAATCGGGGTACCCCAGTAACGCTGGCGCGAGATCAACCAGTCACGCAGGCGGTAGGTCTTCGTCGCCCGCCCCGTGCCGCGCGCTTCGAGCAGTTCGATCGCCTTGGCGATTGCTTCAACCTTGCCCAAGCCATCAAGATCACCGGAGTTCACGATCCGGCCGTCGCCGGCCGTTGCTATGCCTGCATGGTCTGCGGGTTAGGCAGTACTTCGCCGTCCTCATCACGCACCTCAACAACAACGCGCACAGGCAGCTCAAACTTCAGTGCAAAATCAAGGTCACGCTGATCGTGAGCGGGGACGGCCATGATGGCGCCGTGACCATACTTGGCGAGCACGTAATCGGATGCCCACACGGGAATACGTTCGCCGTTAACGGGGTTAATCGCGAAGTGATCGAGGAAGACGCCGGTCTTGTCGCGATCTGCCGTCTGGCGATCGATCTCGCTCTGCTTCTGCGTCGCAGTGAGGTATTCCGCAAACTGCATCTGAACTTCTTCGGACGCACTTGCGGCGAGTCCGAAGCGAGATCGCTGTCTGGAGCCACCACCATAAATGTTGCGCCGAATAGAGTATCGGGGCGGGTCGTAAAGACCGGAACCCGGTCCTCGGGTCCTTCAATTTCGAACTCGACCTCAGCGCCCTCGGACCTGCCGATCCAGTTGCGCTGCATGCTCAGCACCTTGGTGGGCCACTGGCCCTCGAGCGCATCCAGGTCATCGAGCAGACGATCCGCGTAGTCGGTGATCCTGAAGTACCACTGGGTCAGCTTCTTCTTAACCACCATCGCGCCCGAGCGCTCCGAGGTGCCATCGGCGAGCACCTGCTCGTTTGCAAGCACCGTCTGGTCTACCGGATCCCAGTTGACCCAGCTTGCCTTACGGTACGCAAGGCCCTTTTCGTACATTTTGAGGAACAGCCACTGGTTCCACTTGTAGTACTCGGGGTCGCTCGTGTGCAGCTGCCTACTCCAGTCAAAGCTGGGTGCGTACACACGGAAGCTCGTCTTTTGCTGCGCGATATTTGCGTACGTCCACTCGCGAGGATCGATGCCTCGCTTGATTGCGGCGTTCTCTGCGGGCAGACCGAAACTGTCCCAACCGATCGGGTGCAGCACGTCATAGCCGCGCCCACGCCAGTAGCGGGCGAGCACGTCACCAAAGCAGAACGCCTCGGCGTGACCCATATGCAGGTCGCCGGAGGGGTACGGGAACATATCAAGCACGTACTTCTTTGGCTTCTCACCCGTAAGATCGTTGCCCACCTCGAAAGGCTTCAGCTCGTCCCAGACCGGTAGCCACCGGTCTTGAATGGCCTGGAAGTCATAAGCCTCCGCGTCGACCTCTGTCGTGGCGTTTGCTTGCTGCTCGTTCACACATACCTCGAAACATCGAAAAACCGGCTCGCTGCACGCGAGCACACACCGTTCAAGGATACTCGGAATCGATCCGCTCCAGAGCAGCGAGCAGAGAAGCGGACTTTAGCTGTTTCTCCGCCAGCTCCCGGGTGGGCACGCTGTCGGAGGTAACTCCCCCACCAGCACCCACGAACGCCCGCTGCCCGAATCCCGGCTTTCCCCGCAATTCAACGCACCGAATACTCATGGCGAGCTCAGCGTCGCCATCGTCGCCGAGCCACCCGAAGCAGCCCGAATACAGCCCTCTTGGGTCGCTTTCCAGTGCCGAAAGTAGCTGTACTGCCCGTCGCTTCGGTGCGCCGGTCATCGATCCTCCCGGAAAACACGCCTCGATCGCATCAATCATGTCCGCATCGTCGCGAATCTGACCAATCACCGAGCTCACGAGCTGGTGCACGCGAGGGTGGCTTTCCACTCGAAGAAACCCCTCGATATCCACGCTGCCGGGAATGCACACCCTGCTGAGATCATTGCGCATGAGGTCGACAATCATCAGGTTTTCTGAGCGCTCTTTCGGGTCGGCAGCAAGCTCGTTGGCGAGGATCGCGTCAGCCTCCGGTGTGTCCCCCCTTGCCCGTGTGCCCTTGATCGGGTGCGTCGCTAAGCTCTTGCCCCGTTTGCTCAAGAACCGCTCTGGGCTTGTACTCACCAGAGCACGATCACCGGCCACGATCACTGCCCCGCGAACCGCAGCCCCACCCGCAAGTATCTCGAGATACAGGCTCAGTGGGTCGACGGCGAGTTCGGCAATCTCGGCGGTATCGGTGAGGCAGAGCACGTAGGCATCACCTTCGTGAATAGCATGCTTGCATTTCCGAACATCCTCAAGGTACTGAGCATCGCTGCGGCGCCAGGTTGAAACGGGTGCGGCTCGTGGGCCGACGAATGAACCAGACACCCCTATGGCCTCTAGCGGCAGGTCCCGAATGGGTTGCTCCTCGAAGGCGGAGCCATGCTTCCCGAGCCAAGCATCAATCGCCGCGTCGCTCTCGCCACGGAGCTCCGCGGTCTGATTCGAATGGTTAAGCACGAGCACGGTCGAGGGTCGCAGCGCGAAAGCCGGCGGAACATCATCGGTCGCGGGATCCTCGCCCATGAGCCCCACACCAAATTCGTAACCCAGCGCAACGACCCAGCCAGTGCTGTCTAGCTCGGTCTCGAAGTGTACGGCGAAGTCTCGCAAAAACTCGCGTTCGTTGCCGCTAGAGGAATGCAAAACCTTGGCCGTTTCGCCGAGATAGCTGACTCCCGCAGAGCCGCCGGGCTCCGCCGCGGTGCCATCAAGCCAGAACCAGGCGTCAGCCCTCGCCAAACTGCGCGCGACCGATGCGGTTTCGCGCGGCCAGTTCACTACACGCACGACCACTCGACCACTTTACTGCGGCGTGCTGCGGAGGTGTGATCGAGCGAAGCGGCGGCCAGGCTGCAAAGATGGAACCATGACGCACGAAGAACCGGAACTACTGGTCGCAGACTCGTTCCGGGTGCGCGCACACCCTGAGAGCGGTGAGCTTGAGGTGCGCAATCTCCACGCTCATTTCGCAAGGTTCAAGGTGTCCGCCCTTGATGCTTCGCAGAGTACGGAAACGCAGGTGCCCGAACTACCCGAGGAAATCCGTGCTGCCGCACTCAGTGCGATCGAAATCACCGGTATGCGACCGCCGGATGACAACTGGCCAGATGACGATGGCTCAATCCTGCTCATAGATACCCGAACCCCAGCGCAACGCGAAGTATCCGAATTGATTGAAACGTTTCTCGCTGACGTTCGGCAGCATCTTCCGGCGTTTGGTGTCGGTTGGCCCAGGCTTGAACTCTGGGGTGTTCCGGCTGCGCAGCAGTCGAAAATCACCGATCAGCAGCTCCGACTCTCGCTCAGACACTTGCCAGAGCTTGGCCAAAGCATAGAGGCTCGAACTGCCGATTTCTCGCCGATTGACCACCGAGACCGCAAGGGCCCAAACATTGCACGTTACGCACAACTGAACCAAGAACTCGGCGCAGAGGCGCTGCTCACGAACGAACTTGGGCAGGTTGTTGAAGGAGCCACCACAAGTTTTCTCTGGTGGCAAGACGGTACCCTCTGCGTCTCACAAGATGGAGGCCGTGTGCCGTCTATCACCGAGTACGCACTTCGCAACTTCGCTGTTGGCCGCGGAGTCCCGGTTCACCAAGAGAACAAGTTCCCGACCACGCTAGCGAGACACGAAGTTTGGGCAGTGAACGCGCTGCACGGTATTCGGACAGTGACGACCATCGATGGGGTCGAGTTGCCTTTTCCCGACGAGGATCGCCTGCTCAATTTCCAGGCAGCACTTGATGCTACTTGGTAGCCGGTGCGTCCGACACTGAACTAATCAAAAATAAAGATCAGGCTGATCAACGCCAGACTGTAGACGGCCACCGCAACCTGCAAGAACCGCACCCAGAGAGGCGCCCTACGCTTCATCGGTGTAGTCACCAACTCGTCAGTTCGTCGGGCGATAAGCAGGTCATCTGAAACCAAGGCAGTATTCTCCACATTATTCCCTGCCCCATCTGGTGTTAGCTCAGCTGACACCGAATGGGGCTCGGTGAGCATCGGAGAGGATTCGACAGGCACTGGGAGCGGCGTGATCGATTCATCACGAGCTGTATCGCGCCATCGTTCCCACGAGGTGAACTGAGGCAGAATCGCTCCGATTGCGCGCGAGACAAGTGCCCAATCTTCCGGGTTCGTCGTGCTCAATTCTCTTGCGCTGTAAAGAAAAAGCACATCGTTACGAAACTCCGCCTCGAGCAGATCCGCACCATTGATAAAGCTGTCCATCACGTCCGGTGTGAAGATGTACAGGGCATCCCGCTCATAACCGTCTGCACAGAACAGTCTGAAGTAACGATCAAAGTCCCCCTCAAGGCTGAGGTGCTGATCCCGATCCAGCCCGGCACTGAGCGAAAAGACTCCGTCATTTCGAACGGCATCCAGCACGATGTGGGGCAGAGGGCTCGGCAACTGAACGGCTGCATACCCGTATGCAAACGCGGTGGCTCCCGATTTGGTAGCCGGGACCGGCAGGTGCAGGTTGCCTACTTCTATCCGTACTGATTCGCCTCCAGCGATGACGTCGAAGGCCGCTGAACCATCAGCGAGCTTCACTTTCGGTGTGTACGTCATGCCGTTCGCGCCTGCAAACTGGTTCAGCCGATGACGGGGAAAGTTCTCGGACTTACCCCGCTGAAGCAACCAGATCACTAGCCCTCCTATCGCAAAATAGGCAATGCTGACCGGAATCACCAATATCAGTCCAAGAGCAAATTTCTCGACCGGCTCATCAAATGCCCGATTCTCAGTCTCAAGTGTGAACGGCCAAAGCATGGTCAGAATGCAGAGCAATATCCACAGGAAAAACGCAACGGTATCGAGGATCACTGAAGCCACCGTGCGGACCACCGGTGTGGGCCGACGCGCAAACTTTACGGTTGCAACACTCTCAAATTCACTCGCAGTTCTGAAATCAGGCTTCTCAGTGAGGGCAGCGGTATCAAACTCTGGAACCTCAAGTTGCAACGCTGACCCTCCGATTATGTAACCGCCCCACGCTCCTGGAACTCTGGCGCGAGCCAAACTTTATCATCGAGTACTCGGCGCAGGGTTTCAACCGCATCCCACACGTCGGCATATCCGTTGTACAGCGGGGCGAAGCCAAAACGCAGTACTTCAGGCTCGCGGTAGTCACCCACCACACCCTCAGCAATGAGCGCCTTCATCACTGCGAATCCATCGGGGTGCCGGAAGCTCACGTGACTTCCGCGGAGCTCTGTCTCCCGAGGCGTAATGAGAGTAAGCGGGTGCGAGCTCAGGCGATCCTCGACCAATGCAATGAATAATGAGGTGAGGGCGAGCGACTTCGTACGTAATTGCTGCTGGTCGACGCGCAAGGCGAGGTCGATACCTACCTCCATAGTCGCCATCGAGAGAATCGGCTGTGTGCCTACGAGTAAGCGACTCGCTCCGTCTGCCGGTTCAAAACCAACTGCCATATCAAACGGCTTGCGGTGGCCCCACCAGCCTGAGAGCGGTTGCTCAACCCGGTCGAGGTGCTTTGCTGAAGCCCAGATGAACGCTGGTGATCCCGGGCCACCATTGAGGTACTTATAGGTGCATCCAACCGCGAAGTCAGCCCCGGCACCGCTCAAGTCCACCGGCACCGCACCTGCTGAGTGGCAAAGATCCCAAACCATAAGTGCACCAGCCTCGTGCACGAGCGACGTGACCTGCTTCATACCCCACATTTCTCCGCTGCGGTAGTTCACGTGGGTGAGCATGACCGCTGCAACCGCCGCACCCGCATCGCCGGACATGGCCTCCTCAAGTGAGGCCTGATCATCGATGAGGCGCAACTCGTACCGTGTTCCATCGATCTCACCAAGAAAGTCGATGAGCCCCTCAACCATGTAAAGGTCGGTCGGAAAGTTCTCGCGCTCGGAAATGATTACCCGTCGCGCCGGCGCATCCTGCTGTTGAATGCGCAGTGCTGCTGCGAGGGCCTTAAACACGTTCACCGAGGTAGTGTCGGTCGCCACACAGCCCCCGTCGCCCCCACCGATGAGTGCGCCAATCTTCTTGCCAATCCTTTGCGGCAATTCAAACCAGTGATTCTTGTTCCAGCTTCCGATGAGGTCTTGACCCCATTCACTCTCAAGTACGTCGCGTGCACGGTCAGCTGCGGCTACCGGGCGCGCACCGAGCGAGTTGCCGTCGAGGTAGATCATCCCGTCCGGCAGTGCGAACTCGTCGCGAAAGCAAGCGAGTGGATCTTTCAGGTCTTCCGCCTCACATGCTTCGCGGCTGGACAGTGCGCGTACGTCGTCATTGCTCATTCAGTCATGTTATGGGAGAAGGGTGACTCTTCGTCAGACCCTTACTCAAAGATTTTCTGGCTTCAAGCTACGGACACTTAAAGTGATATCATTTTAATATCACCAATCCGAGGAGCCTTCGATGACCATGCACCAACCGCCACAACAGCCGCCCCAACATCCACAGCAGCACCAACAACAGCCCGTCTATGCAGCAACTCCTCACCAACCTGCATATGCTCCCGCCCCTCCGCCCGTCATCCGCGAGCCCGTCGGCCACGATGGCATCCGCGTCAACATCAGCGAGCGCAAAGCGTGGCACCTTGGCTCAGGTCTTGCGATCACCGTCTTCTTGCTGAGCATCATCGGCTTCCTCTTTGGCATCTTCCTTGCCATCGGAGGCGGCGGCATGATCGACGACGGCTATGGCGGGGCCGGCGCATTCATCCTGATCCTCGGCATCTTGATCACCATCTTTTCTGCGCTCTGCTGGGGAATGCTCACCATCGTGCCTCCGGGTCAGACCTCGGTACGCCAGTTCTTTGGCCGATACATTGGCACCGTACGGCGCGATGGCATCAGCCTGGTCGCTCCCTTTACTACGGGCAAAAAGGTCTCCGTGCGTGTGCACAACTTCGAGACTCACGAGCTCAAGGTAAACGACTCTGACGGCAACCCCGTCAATATCGCCGCCATCGTCGTGTGGCAGGTTGCCGATACAGCCAAGGCGATGTTCGCGGTCGAGGCCTACAACGAGTTCATTCAAACCCAGGCCGAGTCTGCCCTGCGCCACGTCGCGACGACGCACCCATACGACGAGCCTGGCCCCGGCGAGCAGTCGCTGCGCGGCAGCACCGACCTCGTCTCAGCTGAACTCGCTGACGAGGTTGCGGCTCGCGTAGCGATTGCCGGCCTCGAAGTACTTGAGGTTCGCATTTCATCCCTCGCTTACGCTCCCGAGATCGCACAGGCCATGCTCCAGCGCCAGCAGGCCAGCGCCATCATCGCGGCACGAGAAAAGATCGTCGAGGGCGCCGTCACCATGGTGCAGCAGGCGCTAGAGCGGCTCGAGAACGAGGGCATTGTCGCGCTCGACGACGAGCGTCGCGCCCAAATGGTGTCGAACCTTTTGCTCGTGCTCACGAGCGAGCAACGAGCCACTCCCGTCATCAATGCGGGATCGCTCTACTCATAGTCGGATGCGCAGTTGACTACGACTGATTCCGCGCCGGAATCGCAACCGGCTGAGAGCCGCAGCAGGAAACAGCTCCTACTGCGGCTCGACCCGACCGTGCACGCTGCGGTCGCTCAGTGGGCCGCTGACGATTTGCGCTCAGTGAACGCCCAGATCGAAGTCATCCTGCGCAAGGCACTTATCGACGCGGGTCGAGACCCGAGACCGAAGCCAATGCGTGGGCGCGGGCGACCACCGCGCGAATCTTAGAGACAAGGCCCCCCGATATCGGGCCCAATCAGAGAGCCAACCGGGACACCGAGATCTCCTCCGGCAGTTCCGTATGCGTGATGAGCACCACCGCGCGATCATTTGGCAATGCACCAAGCAAGTCGGTCAGCAAGCGATCCGCAAGCTCACGATCAACACCGGCGGTGGGCTCGTCGAGAATCACTACAGGAAAATCAGCGAGGATCGCGCGAGCGAGAGCAATGCGCTGCGCTTGGCCGCCTGAGACCAGCGCTCCCCGCTCACCCACACGAGAGTCAAGGCCACCGCGCTCCCGTACCCATTCGCCCAGCCCGACCCGCTCGAGCACACCGAGCAGCTCATCGTCGCTCGCGGTGTCTCGCGCAAACTTCAAGTTCTGACGCAAATCAGCATCGAAGAGATGCGGCTGCTGCTCAATCAGCCCCACGATCTCGCGCACTTCTTCTTCTGACATGCTTCGGGCTTCGACGCCCTGAATTCGGTAAGAGCCCGTGTACTCAAGCATCCGAACAAGCGCGAGCGCAAGCGTTGACTTTCCAGCCCCGCTCTCGCCCGTAACCACAAGGGTCTCCCCCGCACCGAGAGCAAAAGAGACGTCCGCAATCGCCGGCGACACAGCGCCCGGGTGACGCACTGACAGTTCGCGCACTTCAAGCATAGGGGCACCCAGATCGGCTCGGTGTGCGAAGGGCTGGTGATCCTTGTGAAAGCTCAGCTGCCGCGGGAGCTCTGGCGGCAAAGCAGTCTCGGTCAGCTTGGCGATACGGCGCGCGCTCGCCTTGACTGTTCTCCTGGCGACCAGCGTCGCGGGCACCTGCGCAAACACTTCGAATACCGCGGCCGGCACGATCACGGCGGCGGCAAAGAGTGGAGCAGAGATGGCCGCATTCTCCATCTGCATAGATGGAGACAAGAGCAGAAGCACCAGCACCGAAGAAAGACCCGCTGCAAGCGAGAGCACCGCGGCTGTGAGGCCGGCGGAGCGCACTCGCGTCGACTGGGCACGCGCCAGGCGATCTTCTGCTGCCGAAATTCGCTGACGCTGTGCACCCATCGCACCAAAGGCACTCAGCACCTCAGCCGCAGAATATCGTTCGAGCAGCGCATCTGAGAGGTCGGCGCGGGCCGCAGCTAGCTCCAGATCGCTTGCCGCGGAGATTCGCGCGGAAAGCCAGACCGCGAGGCCGCCAGAGGCAAGAAGCATCAAGACAAGAATCAGTGCCGCAATAGGTGAGATAAGTGCGAGAAGTACAATGCTCAGGAGCACGACAATCATGCTCACAACAAAAGGCTGACGAACCCGCAACGGTTCATCTTGCAGCTGATCTACATCGTCGACGAAGGTGGCAAGGACATCGCCTCGTCGGTGAGAATCGACAGCGCCGGGAACGCGGGGCACGAGCGCTTCGAACGTCGTGGCACGGAGTACCGCGAGCTGGGCAAGCGCTGCGTCATGGCTTGCAAGCCGCTCTGCATATCGAAAGGCGGCGCGACCGATCGCGAACGCACGAACCCCAACAATTGCGAATGTGAGATGCAGGATCGGGGGCTGCTCCCCTGCCCGCACGATAAGCCACATGCTGAGCCCCAATAGGCCCACCACACAGAGGTCGGCGAGCAGGCCCAGCGCAACGCCACCAGCGAAACGCGTACGTGGCGGTAGCGCCCGGCGCAGTACCGAATTGACCTGTTGAGTCGTCACGAAAGCTCCCCCATGCGCACCACGCGATCCGCACTTTCTATCAACGCGGTTCGGTGGCTGATGAGCAACACAGCCCGCCCAGCCGCAGCCTCCGCACGCAGCACACCTGCAATTCGCGCCTCACTTTCGGCGTCCAGCGCGGAGCTCGGCTCATCAAGTACCAGCGCCGCGGCATCAAGTCGCCAAGCACGATACAGCGCTCGTGCAATCGCGACGCGCTGCGCTTGGCCTCCTGAAAGACCGAGCCCTTAAGCTCCGAGTTCGCGGTCTTGAGAGATTTCAGCGAGGCCCACGGATTCGAGCGCTCGTTGCACCATTCGAGGATCAGCCAGCTCATCACCCAGCGCCACATTTTCGGCGATAGTCCCATGTAGGAGACCCGGCCGCTGCCCAACCCAGGCGAGCGTTTCGGGGCGAGCCAGCACTCCGCTTGATGGCAACGCAAAACCGAGCAACGCAGACACCAGGGTGCTCTTTCCCGTTCCGGAAGGGCCCACGAGAGCCACAATTTCACCGGGCTGAACCTGAAGCGAGACCGGCCCAACCGTGTGCGCGCCTCGCTCAATGCTCACTCGGTCAAAGGAAATTGAGTTGCTTGTCACGAGATTGAGAGGACGAGAATCGTCTGCGCCCTGATCCTCGATAATTTCAAATACCTGCTCTGCCGCTGCCAACCCTTCGGTTGACGCGTGGAAGGCCGTACCAACCGCACGAATCGGTATGAACGCTTCGGGCAGCAGGAGCAGCACGAAAAGGCCAAGCGCAAGGGGAAATTCACCTGAAACTAGCCTTGTACCGACCGTCACTGCTACGAGTGCGATCGAGAACGTGCCCGCGAGATCAAGCACGAACCCGGAAAGGAATGTGACGCGAAGCACCTGCATGGTTCGACTGCGATATTCCCCTGTTTCACGAGTAATCCGCTGGACTTGCCGAGCTTCTCGGCGAAAGATCTTCAGCGTCGTGAGGCCTTCAACTACATCAAGGAAGGATCCAGAAAGGTGCTGCAGCTGCTCCCACTGCTTCTTCTGCACGCCCTGAGTCGCTAGGCCTATGAGGATCATAAACACCGGGATCACCGGAAAGACGATCACCACCACCAGCCCGCTCAATGGATCAGCGAGGAGCACTGCAAGCACCAGTAATGGCGTCGCGCAGATCGTAAGGATCAACTGAGGCAGGTAGCCGGAGAAATATCCATCAAGAGCGTCAAGACCGCGACCGAGTGCGGTTGCCCCGCTCGCATCAGACCGCGAATTCAGGGCCTCTGGTGAACGAGAATCAATTGCGTTGAGTGCCGCTTCACGCAGTTGCGATTTCACGCGCACCGCGCCTCGCGCCGCAAGTGCATCCATTCCCCAGCTTGCGGCCGAGCGTACGAGGATCGCCACCAATGCCACGGTGACAAGCCACGGAAGCGTGCTCGCGGAATACGCGCCTTCTGCTACTCGGCCAGCGGCACCGCCCATGCCACCAAGCACCGGTAGCACTAGGAGGGCGAGCGATTGAGCGATGCACCAGCACCAAGTGATGACCGCAAGCGTGCGAACTACTCCGAGTAGCCCCCCGACACCGAGGACGGTGCGGGCACCGCTGGCATAGCGCAGGAGTCTCGGGTCGAGGGGCTTCATCAGATCTATCTTAGGGTGAGTTAACTATGACTGGCTCATCCGCGGGAATGTGTGCACGCGAGAGCCGCTTACGGAAGATCCAGTAGGTCCAAGCCTGGTACGCGAGCACGAGCGGTAACGTGAATACCGCAACCCAGGTCATGAGCTCGAGAGTCATCTGCGAGCTGGCCGCGCCCTGAATACTCATTGAGTAGGCAGGGTCGATGTTCGAGATCATCACATATGGGTAGAGCGCCATGAAGATCGCCAGCAGCGCGAATGCAATTGTCAACGCGTTGAATGTGAACGCCCAACCTTCTCGGCCCATCAGGTTGTAGACCAGCCCGGCGACCAGAGAAATCGCTGCAAGCGCTGATATCAGTGCAACCGCGAAGAAGTTCGGATCACCGACCCGCATGAGCACCGTCCAGGCAAGGAATCCTGCGGCTACCACGATCGTCACGATCCCGACTTTCGTTGCAAGCGCTCGTGCCCGGTCGCGCATGTCACCTGAGGTCTTCAGCGCAATGAATACAAGACCGTGGGTGAAGCAAAGCAAGGTCACTGTGATACCACCGAGTAGACCGTAAGGGTTAAGAAGCGTGAGCAACGTGCCCTCGTACAACCAACCACCCGTCTCCATCGGCACTATTGGAAGTCCCTGCACCAAGTTTGCGAACGCGGTGCCCCAGAGCAGCGGTGGCACGAGCGAACCCCAGAAGATGAAGCCGTCAAACCAGCCCGTCCAGCGAGGGCCCTTTCCCTGGTGCCGAAACTCGAACGAGACTCCGCGCAAAATTAGGGCGACGAGGATCAACAACAGAGCGAGATAGAAGCCCGAGAACATGGTGGCATACCACTCGGGGAACGCCGCAAACAAGCATGCCCCGGCAACGATGAGCCAAGTCTCATTCAGGTCCCAGACAGGACCAATCGTGTTGATAATGAGTCGACGATCGACGTTGTCTTTGCCCAGGAACGGCAGTGCCATTCCTACGCCAAAGTCGAAGCCGTCTAGAACGAAGTATCCGATGAGGAACACCCCGACAGCGAGAAACCAAACAAGTGTGAGATCCATTTCGATTCCTCCTAGTAGACCGTCGCGAATTTGGTGTGGTCGATGTCGCCGCCGTCGCCATCAACGTCATCGGGGTCACCGATCTCGGGCGGGCCGGCCTTCACAGCCTTCACGATGAGCTTGAACTCAACGACGGCAAGAGCACCGTAGACGAGCGTGAACACGATCAGCGATACGAGTACAGCCCATCCCGGCACACCGGGCGAAACACCCGACTCCGTGGTCATCACACCAAACACCAGCCATGGCTGACGGCCCATCTCGGTAAAGATCCAACCGACAAGCGAGGCAACCATGGGGATTGGGGCAGTCCAGATTGCGACCTTCCATGCCCATGCGGGTACTCCGCGGTTCTTGCGTGTCAGCCACAGACCCACCGCTGAGACGAGGGCTGCCAGAACGCCGAGGCCGATCATCCAACGAAATGCCCAATAGGTCACCCAGATGATGGGCGTGAAGTATCCGTCACTTGGACAGGTCAGTACGGTAGAGCCCGCACCGCAGTAGAGCTCTGTGTACTCGGCCTGCAGATTGTTGATGCCCTGAACCTCACTCGTGAAGTCACCGTGAGACAGGAACGATAAGAGGTAAGGAATTCGGATTGAGAAGATCTCGTGGAGTCCGTCTGGAGTGCCCAAGCTAAAGATCGAGAATGAGGCATCAGCGCCAGAAGCGTTGGCGTAGAGCGCCTCGGCCGCGGCCATCTTCATTGGCTGCGTCTCGGTCATGACCATCCCGAGCGTGTGCCCGCTGAGACCGACGCCCATGAAAGCAAGGATGTTCGCCCACAAACCAACCCGTAGGCTCACCCGCATCTCATCGACAAACTGGTTGCGCTTGAGGTGCCAAGCCGCGACAGCAACCATCACGGTCGCACCAAACATGATGGAGGCGAAGATCGTGTGCGGGAATTGCCACAGCGCGACAGGGTTTGCCAAGACTGCGACGATATCGGTAAGTTCTGCGCGCTGAGTCTCGGGATTCAGCTTGTAACCAACTGGATTCTGCATAAATGCATTGGCCGCGAGAATGAAGTACGCGGACAGCATTGAGGCGATCGAAGTCGCCCAGATGGTTGCCAAGTGAACCTTTTTCGGCAGCTTGTCCCAGCCGAAAATCCACAAACCAATGAATGTCGCTTCCAGGAAGAAGGCGATGAGGCCTTCCATCGCCAACGGTGCCCCAAAAATGTCACCGACGAAGCGCGAGTAGTTCGACCAGTTCATGCCGAACTGGAACTCCTGCACGATACCGGTAACGACGCCCATAGCGAAGTTAATGAGAAAAACCTTGCCATAGAGCTTTGTAAGCCGAAGGTACTTGACCTTACCGGTGCGCACCCACGCGGTCTGCAAGATTGCGACCAAGAAGCTCAGACCAATTGTTAGTGGAACAAAGAGGAAGTGGTACAGCGTTGTAAGCCCGAACTGCCAGCGGGCGAGCGTCAACGCATCTAGGAATTCGTTCACGAGTTCTCCAAGATGACGGGCGCGCCCACTTGGGGGCGCACTCCCATAGTGAGCTCCGGGAAAGGCTGGTCACGCCTTGCGGATCTACCGGTTCTTGCCGGTCACTAGCAATTTTATTGAAGTCAAGTGCCCCGCGCGAATCAGTCTTGACGTGAAGTGAAACCTTATTAGGTATGAAGTGAAACCTTATTCGCAGCACCCCAGTGCTTGGGATTGAGCCGCGTCGCGACGCTAAGACTCGTGAATCACCCGCGCAAACGAGCGACTCCCCTAGACTGGTCGGGTGACGGAAGCAAGACGACCAGACAGTCGCCCGAAATTTGCGGCGCGACTCGATGATTCGTTCCACCGATATCGCGAAAAGCGTGTGGTGAAACGTGGCCGAGTTCCGGGTATCATTCCGTACATCGGCTACGGTTCAACCGAGTGGGTTCGAGTGCTGGGTCGAGTCCTCTACATGCCAGCGGGATCCCCTACAGAAGTCGCACCAACTGAGGGAACCTCCCTCAAACCTGTGGTGTCCCAAGTCGCCCGCGTTCGAGGTTGGCGTAGCTTTACGAGCGTCCACGTGCCGCACTACCCGGTTCGAGTGCTTATTGATGGACAACTGGTCACCGAGGTGGCTTCTGATCGAGGCGGGGTAATCGATCACGTAGTTCCCGTGCAGCTCACTCCCGGCTGGCACACGATCACCCTGCAAGCTAGTGGCGCAAGATCTGAACATTCAGAAGCCATGCATGCTCCGGTCTACATCGTCGACCCAGACGCGCACTTTGGTTTGTTGAGCGACGTTGATGACACGATCTTGAACACGGCACTGCCGAAACCTATGGTTGCTGCCTGGAACAGTTTCGTGCTCGACGAGCATGCCCGCACATCCACCCCCGGAATGCCGGTACTCTACGATCAATTGCTCAGTATGCACCCAGGTTCGCCCGTGATCTACCTCTCGACTGGGGCCTGGAACGTCGCTCCCGCTCTCAGCAGGTTTCTCGAACGCAACCTCTACCCGATGGGTCCACTGCTACTCACCGACTGGGGCCCAACTACTGATCGATGGTTCCGCAGCGGTAAGGAACACAAGACTCGTGAACTTTCACGACTCGCGAGGGAGTTTCCCGATATCAAGTGGATTCTCGTTGGCGACGACGGTCAACACGATGAGGAACTATATCAACGGTTTGCCACCGCGCACCCGCAGAATGTTGCGGCTGTGCTCATTCGCCAGCTTTCAGCTGGGCAGGCAGTGCTCGCAGGCGGCAGGTCCAAGGCTCGTATCCAGCGCAGCGTGAGCGGCGTACCTTGGATCTATGGGCCGGACGGCGCCACTCTGCGGCACGAGCTCCGCGCACTCGGCTTACTTTAGGGCATTGAAAAGGGGCGGTGTCGCCACCGCCCCTGATCCTCGACCCAAATAAACGGGCCGAGCAGTTCTTTGTCTTACTTCTGCAGGACGGCCTGTACATCGAGAGTAATAGTCACATCGCTACCGAGCAACAGCCCACCGGTCTCGAGCGGAGCGTTCCACTGAATGCCAAAGTCTTCGCGCTTCACTACGGTCTTGGCGGTGAATCCCGCTTTGTAAGTTTCGCCCATTGCACCAAAGCCACCGAACTCAAAATCAAAGGTGACCGGCTTGGTCACACCACGGAGGGTGAGGTCGCCGTCAACGGCAAAGTCGCTGCCGTTTTGGCGTACCCCGTTGCTCTTGAAAGTGAACTCGGGAAACTCCTCGGCAGCAAAGAAGTCTCCGGTACGCAGGTGGCCATCACGGTCAGCCTGGTTGGTATTGATCGATGCAACCTCAACGATCGCCTCAACGCTGGAGTCAAGCGGGTTTTCAGCGGTCACGAAGGTGCCATTGAAGCGTTCGAATTTGCCCTTAACCTTGCTGATTGCGAGGTGGCGGACTGAGAAACCTACCTCAGTATGAGTGGGGTCGATTACCCAAGTGCCTGCGCGGTAGCCCGGGATCTGATCAGCGGTAATAGTCATGGTGTCTCCGTGATTCTTAAGTGAATGATGAACAAGATATCCATCGAAACAATCAAATAATTGATGCTTCAACTAAATTCAATGTAACAGAAATTTAGTTGAAGCCGCAACTATTTCGTAAAACCACACAGCGAGCGTAGAGGGTCGGTGCGCTCAACGCTGAAGTACACTCCAGGTTGGCCTACCAGCCAGGACCATCGACTAGGACTGGCAGCCAGCACACCAATAGAGCTTGCGATTACCCATGATCTCAAGCGAAATATTAGTACCACAGCGCTTGCACGGCGTGCCTTCGAGCTTGTATACCCAGTGCCGCTCATCGCGCTCGCGAAGCGCTCGGTCGTAGTCTTGGCCCTCAAGATCATCGATCGTAATCATCTGCCCCACGGTGATACCAATATCGAGCAGCTTCGCCCAGTCTTCCCACAGAAGCTCGAGCACAGATCGATCGATAGTATTCGCAGGGGTGTACGGATCAATGCCCGCCCGAAAGAGCAGCTCCGCACGATAGACGTTGCCGATTCCGGCAAGCACCGACTGGTCCATGAGCACGAGGCCGATTGCCGTACGCTTGGCTGATGCGCGCTCAATGAACCGATCGCGTTCGACGCGAGTATTTGCGTTCGCCGGATCGGGACCTAGTCGCTGCAGCACCTTGTCCACACCTGCAGGATCAAGCACCTCGCACGCCGTCGGCCCACGCAGATCAGCACACACCGTCTCGGTGAGCAGGCGAACACGAACCTGCCCGACGGGCTCTGGCGGAAACGCTCGTTGATCCTCGCCACCACTATCGTGTTCAGCCATGCGCACCCGAGTGCGACGCGGCGCGCCAATCGACGCAACCGAATCTTCACCGTCACGATCAACCGGAGCTACGCCATCCGGGCGAGAGTACTCCCCCGTTTGACCAAGGATCAGTCTTCCATTCTCGCTCTGAACCGAAGCCGAGGCGGCTTCGGCACTTACGGCGCGCGAAGCTTTGCTTCGCTCTACGCGCCTTGGTGCATGAATTTGTATCGAAGGATCGACGCGCACATCGCCTGAAAAGTCCCAGGCCCCGTAGATGCCCAGATGCACGCGCAACCAGTCTTGGTTCTCGAACTCAAGAAACATCTGTTTGCCGACAGCTCGCGCGTCGGTCATTTTTTGACCGTCAAGGATCGCCGCGCCCTGCTCAAATCGACCCTGCGGGCTTGAAACTTCGGCTTTCTGACCTACAAAATTTGATTTGAACTGCCGGCCAATACGATGGACGGAGTGACCCTCGGGCATTTACAGCTCGTCGACGTGCTTGCCGGCGATAGCTCCGGTTCGCTCGTACTCTCCGAGCTGTGCGATGCGTCGGACGTGGCGCTCGTCTCCCGGGAACGGGGTCGAGATGAACAGATCAATAAAGCGAATTGCTTCGTCGACGGTGTGCTGCCGCGCACCAATAGAGATCACATTGGCACTGTTGTGCTCGCGTGCCAGTTCTGCGGTCGAATCGTTCCACACGAGTGCTGCGCGGATGCCCTCAACCTTGTTTGCGGCCATCTGCTCACCGTTACCCGAGCCGCCGAAGACCACGCCGAGTGCTTCCACGCCAGCACGTTCATCATGGGCGACCCCAAGCGCGGCGTTGATGCAGAACGAGGGGTAGTCATCGAGAGCGTCATACTCTTCGGGACCGTGGTCGATCACCTCGTGGCCTTGCTCCCTGAGGTGCTGCTGCAACTGCTGGCTGAACTCGAGACCGGCATGATCGGTGGCAACGTGAATGCGCATGAAACCAAGTGTAGCGATCTAAAACTGCGGGCCGGCGGTACGGCCGCGCTTGAGTTCATAGAACCCCGGCACGCTTGCCGCCGCACGAATGCCGTCAAATAACTGCAGGGCAAGATCACCCGTCGGTGCGGGAGTCACAACAGGCCCAAAGAACGCCACACCGTCGATCGAGATGACCGGCACGCCAACGTTCGGGCCCGCAATGTCGAGCGCGTGCTGGGTGTTCTCACGGAGCACTGCGTCGAACTGGGTGTCGTCCGCAGCCAGGTCGAGCTGGCCTGAAAGCTCTGCTTCACCGAGTGACTCAGTGATGATCGCGTCGAAGTCCTCGCGCGCGCCTGGGTGGATACGCGTGCCGAAAGCTGTGTAGAGCTTGCCTGCAACCTCGGGTCCGTAGAGTTGCTCAGCCGCAACGACCACCCGCCCCATACGCTGACCCTGTCGCATTCCCTCGGCATACTTACCTGCGTCACTGCCCGCATTAATGATGGCCAGGCTTACGGGGTGCCAGACAACCTCAAACCCACGCGCTGCCGAAACTTCCGAGATCCAGCGACTGGTCATCCAGCACCAGGGACAAATCGGGTCGAACCAAAACTCGACGCTTGGCATTGAACTCATCGCGTTCAACCTTCCTCTTCCTCAGTTTTTGTGAGCGGATCTCATGTGCGTTGGATCTCATGCGCATTGAAGTTGCTTCACCACTCATGAAGTTCACCGTGAGATCAATCCTATTTCGAAAGCGGGAGCGATCCTGCTCGAAGACTGGGAGATCCTCGAAACGATGTAGCTCGATCAATCTAAAGCCGTGACAAATCTCGCCCTTCAACACCCCTGTACTGTTTGATGTCAGCCGTCGGGCATAAGGTTGAAGCATCAGTTTTCTTCGCGCCATCGAAGCTGTCGATTGCGCCTCACTCTTGATCATGGAGCAACAGTGCCAGGAACCAATCTCACCCGCGTCGAAGCACAGCAGCGTGCGGCCACCGTCACTACACACAGCTACGAGATCGCGCTCGATCTCACGCGAGGCGCCGAACACTTCGGGTCGACAACGACTGTTCGCTTTTCAGCCAAGCCGAGCTCCGAAACATTCATCGACCTCATCGCGGCGACCGTCCACAGCGTGACTCTCAATGGCCGTGAACTCGACCCAGCCGTAGTATTTGCTGACTCGCGAATTGCGCTTCCTGGGCTCGAAGCAGAGAACGTACTCACCATTGTGAGCGATCAGATCTACATGAATACTGGTGAAGGGCTGCACCGGTTTGTCGACCCGGCAGACGGCGAGGTCTACCTGTACTCTCAGTTCGAGGTGCCCGACTCACGACGCATGTTCCCCGTCTTCGAACAGCCAGATCTCAAGGCAACATTTCAGTTCGTTGTTACTGCACCCGCACGCTGGCATGTTGTGAGCAACCAGCCCACCCCAGAGCCGGTATCTAGCGGAAACGTAGAGAACGCGCTTGGGACCGGAGTGAC
The DNA here is from genome assembly GCA_034676385.1 of Leucobacter sp. GTDB lineage: Bacteria > Actinomycetota > Actinomycetes > Actinomycetales > Microbacteriaceae > Leucobacter. Next base: position 17,889 of record JAUCCH010000055.1, on the reverse strand, counting down.
CGAGGCCGTTGCCACCTGGACGTTCGAGCCAACCCCCGTCATGTCGAGCTACATCACGGCCCTCATCACAGGCCCCTATCGTGTCGTGCGCAGCGAATTGACCAATGCGGCCGGCCGCACAATCCCGCTCGGTGTATTCTGCCGCGAATCACTCGGCGAGTTTCTCGATGCCGACTACATTTTCGAAAAGACTCGGCAGGGTTTTGAGTTCTTCGAACGTGAGTTTGGGTACCCCTACCCGTTCGAAAAGTACGACCAGCTGTTCGTACCCGAGTACAACATGGGCGCAATGGAGAATATCGGCGCGGTGACATTTACCGAAGCGTATGTGTTCCGCAGCCAGGTCACGGATGCAATGCGCGAGCGCCGCGTGATCACGATCTTGCACGAACTGGCACACATGTGGTTCGGTGACCTCGTCACCATGCGGTGGTGGAATGACCTCTGGCTGAACGAATCGTTCGCCGAATACATGTCGACACTGGGTGTGGCCGAAGCGACAGAGTGGACCGATTGCTGGACCACCTTCGTCGCAAGCGAAAAGTCCTGGGCATATCGCCAGGACCAGCTCCCGTCGACGCACCCAATCGTCGCAGAGATCCGCGATCTCGAAGATGTGATGGTCAACTTTGATGGAATTACGTATGCAAAGGGCGCATCTGTACTGAAGCAGCTCGTAGCTTGGGTTGGCCGTGAACCCTTCATGAAGGGTGTGCACGACTACTTCGTGAAGCATGAGTACGGCAACACCGAGCTCACCGACCTGCTCACCGAGCTCGAGGCACAGAGTGGGCGCGACCTAAGCGATTGGTCGCAGAAGTGGCTTGAAACTGCTGGTGTCAACACGCTTCGTCCCGTATTCGACGTCGATGCCTCTGGCAGCTACTCCAGTTTCTCAATCGGGCAGACGGCAATCGCCGACTACCCCACGCTGCGCCCACACCGCATCGCAGTCGGGCTTTATGAGGTGCAGAATGAATCCCTAGTTCGCACTCACCGCATCGAACTCGATGTCGATGGCGCACACACAGAAGTTCCTGAACTGGTCGGCATGAAGCAGCCTGCGTTGCTTCTCCTTAACGACGACGATCTCAGCTACGCAAAGATCAGGCTCGACGCGCGTTCGCTTGAGACTGCTGCAACCCACCTCAGCGGCTTTGAGAGCTCACTCGCTCGTTCACTCGTGTGGGGCACACTCTGGGATCAGACTCGTGATGCGGAACTACCCGCATCCAAGTTCGTCGATATTGTGCTCAAGCACATCTCTACGGAAACAAATTCGACCGTACTCCGCACGCTTATTCAGCAGCTCATTCTTTCGGCATCGAGCTACGTCTCACCAGAACGTCGGGCACGCACCCTTGAACGGGTCGCAGACGGGTTCTGGCAGCTTGCGGTTGATGCTGCTCCCGGCAGTGACCTACAGTTCCAGTTTGTTAAGGCTTTTGCGCTGCTGGCCGCAACCGATGCGCAGCTTGACACTGTACTGGAGATCCTTGAGGAACGTTCCGTGCTTTCCGGCCTCGACATTGATACCGACCTTGGTTGGGAGCTACTCATCTCGCTCGCTGCCGGTGGCCGTTCAAGCGTGGAGGAGATCGAAGCAGCCCTCGAGAGTGACCTCACCGCAAGCGGGCAGCAATCCGCAGCGCACGCGCGTGCGGCATTACCAACCTTGGCTGATAAGGAACGAGCATGGGCATCGGTATTCACCGAAGCCGGGCTACCCAACGCCATCGTCCGAGCGAGCGGTCTTGGCTTCCTCCGAACCCGCGACAATGCGCTCCTTGAGCCCTTCGTCGAACCTTTCTTCAACGCACTGACCGACGTGTGGACTACCCGCAGCCACGCAATTGTCGAAGAGATCGTCGACGGTTTCTACCCATCGCCCCTCGCAAATGAGGCACTGCGCGCCGCAACGGCGGGCTGGCTCGATGCAAATCCACAGGCAGCCCCGGCACTTCGCCGCATGATCGTTGAGCACCTTGCCGGTGTTGAGCGCGCGCTCGCGGCACAAGCCGCTGACGCCAAGGAATAACGACGATGGCAGAGATTTGGGGTGCCATTACTGCGTTCTTTGTCCAGTATGAAGTGCTCTGGCGGGTCTTAATCGTCATTGTTGCCTGCCTGCTAGCCAACTGGCTACTTCGCCTGATGCTGGCTCGCACGGTGCGCAGTCTGGTGAGTGGCGTCAAGCGAGCGCAAGATGTCGATTCGACCCAGGAACTCGCCGCGGGCCCGTATCTCAATGCACGTGCGGTGCAACGCACTCGCACACTTGGCACTTTCGGCCGAAATATCATCAACTGGGCTACCGTCGTCGTCGCGTTCTTCCTCATTCTGGTGCAGTTTCAGGTGAACATTGCCGCAGTGATCACCTCTGCAGGTTTCATTGCGGCCGGGCTCGCGTTCGGCGCCCAGAATGTTGTCAAAGATTATTCTGAACGGCCTCTTCATGGTGTTCGAGGATCAGATGGGTGTCGGCGACCTGGTCACCGTCGGCACGATCACCGGTACGGTCGAGAACGTCGGAATCCGCATCACCAGCGTTCGCGCAAGCGACGGCACACTTTGGTTCATTCGAAATGGAGAGGTGCTGACGCTTGGCAATGCTTCCCAAGGATGGGGCAGGGCCATCATCGACATCACCGTGTCGGCGAGCGAAGATCTAGAGCTCGTCGAGCGCGTCGCTCTTGAGAGCGCACGAGAGCTCTTGCGGTCGGCGCAGTTTGCTCGACGAGTCACCGGCGAGCCCGAGATCCTCGGCCTGGAAAGCGTCTTCGGCGATCGCGCAACCCTGCGCCTCACCGTGCGCACCCGCCCCGAGGCACAGTACTCCGTGCAACGAGAACTGCGGGCACTGATCAAGAAAAGCTTCGAGGATCAGGGCATCAAACTCGCAAACGAACTGCCACGCCCCCAAGGAGGGTCGCTATGACGAACGAACAACAGCCCGCCAACCCCACTCCTACCACCACGCCCACGCCAAACCTCACGCTCAGAAGCAAGGAGAATGGCGCTGCCATGAGTGACACCCTCTGGCAGCAGGTCGGCGGGACACCCACTTTCGAACTGATCGTAGGCCACTTCTACGCGGGAGTGCGGAACGATCCATTGCTCTCGCCGATGTACCCGCAGGACGACTGGGAGGGCTCAGAATGGCGCCTCCGCACCTTTCTCGAGCAGTACTGGGGCGGGCCGACCACGTACTCAGAGCAGCGAGGCCACCCACGCCTGCGCATGCGACACGTACCCTACGCTGTCACGCCAAAGGCCAAGGAGCACTGGCTCATGCACATGCACGCAGCACTCGACAAAGCCGAACTGCCTCCCATGCACGATGCAGCATTCAGGGAATACATCGAGCGCGCGGCGCTATCGCTCGTGAACAGTTTCGACGAGAGTAACCACGGCTAAACTTCCACCTGCACCCGAACGCGCGGCAGCCAAAGAGATAACAAAGCTGTCACAAGGGTTGGCTCCCCCACCTGAACGGGGTAACGTCGAAAGTGATCTGAGGTTCGTTCAATGGCGAACGCTCCGCAGATCGCTTTCTCTCTGAGTCCTCGTATTGCTCAGATCATTTCATTTTGCGACGATACACGGCGGCTGAACCGAAATAGGCGGCTAGTGGTATTCCGACGCACCACACCAGGGCAATCCAGATCCCTGTGGCGACCGGCTGGCCTTCAAAAAGCGCCCGAACAGTATTCACGATCGAAGTCACCGGTTGATACTCAGCGAAGTCTCGCCATGATTTCGTAGCCATACACGGTTCTTTTTCGAGGATCGCAAGCACGATGCCCTCGAGAGTACCGTTGAGCATCTCAGTCATCTGCTTACTCTGCTTACTCTGCTTCAGCATGTCCTGCCTCCGCGCCGTGCAGTTGCTGCACCGTTGAGATGTGACAACTACTCAGTGATACTTACTACCAGTAGGCAGTAAGGCGGTGTAGCGATTTGGCCTAGAAAACTGAGATTACCCAGCTGGAGTGAGTACCGGAGCGTGCGTCCACCCTTGACCGCCGCGTAGGTACTCGATCCTCGTGTGGTTTCGATCGAGCCGCGCTTGCATAAACTCGAACTCGGAAGGCTTGAGCGCGTATCGCTGCCAGTCAGGGTTCGGTACGCCCCGGTAGCTTGGTCGAGTACTCCAGTCCAACTGGGAGGCTTCTTCACTGAGCGCAACTACTTCGCCCGTGATCCGGACCTGACGACCTGATTCACGCCAAAAGAAGACCATGGAAACGTGCGGGTCTGCCTCAATCTCGAGTCCCTTTCGTGAGCTCCGGTGCGTTGAGAAATGGTAGCCCTCCTCGTCAATATCTTTGAGAATCAAGGTACGCCCGACTGGAGCGCCATCAGCACGGACAGTAATCGTCGTCATGGCGTGAGGTTGTCTCGAACCCGACTCAATCGCCTCGGTGAGCCATGCCAGAAAGAGCTGGTCGGGTGAGGTGGGCAGATCCTCTTCGCGCAAAATCGGTAGCGGCTCGGGGAAGGCTGGAAGCTTACGCAAACGCAGTTCAAGATCGCTCATATTTTCAACACTATGAGATTAGGATCTGAAATACGAGGACGCAAAGCCCTACACACCGACTCAAGAAACGAGGACGCAAAATGACTGGCCCAACCAACGACAGCATTGAGGTCGAACGTATAGTTGCTGCGGAGCCTGCCTCAGTGTTTGCTGCGTTGACCACGCCAGAGTCATTCGCGCGGTGGTTTGGAGGAGCAGCGGTTCAGGTTCCTCTAAACACACTTGACTACCACGCAGTGGCAGGGCGTGCCTGGTCAGCAAAGATGGTGCTTCCTGATCAGAACACAATCGAATGGACCGGAGAGTTCTTGGAGGTGTCGCCACCGTCCAAATTGGTGATGACGATTACTGATCAGCCGGGAGACGCGGAGCAAGCTGTGTTGAACTTCGAACTCCTGCCGAATGGTAACGGAACCAGGCTGCAAATGACCCAACAGACTCCAGGGTTCACCTTAGAGCAGCAAAACGCCACCATCGCTGGCTGGCAGACCTTTCTCGATGTTCTGACGGAGATCGCCGAGGCGTAACATTCCGGTTACCCTCTTTGAAATCGACTCTTTTTGATCGACTGCACGACTTCAAAATGACATACTGAGCACATGCGCACACGAGCGAGTGTCATCATAGGAATCGTTACTGCAGCCGTACTGTGCGGGTGTTCGGCATCGAGTATTTCGCCAACGGAATCCGCCTCTGCGTCGCCCAGTGATTCCCCCGTAGCTACCGAAGAAATCTTTACGCCAATCGTGGGATCGGTGCTCGCAACACCTGTTGCAGTCCCCGCGACAGATGGGCTGACCCACCTCGCTTATGAACTCGTGCTCACCAACGTGATCGGCGTGCCCGTCACTATGGAGTCCGTCGCAGTAGAAGCTGATGGCATCGAACTGCTACAACTCGGCGACGATGATCTCACTCCATGGATGCGTCCATCCGGCGGACCAACCCCTGGCCGGATGATGGCGCCCGGCCAGCAGGCGGTCATCACATTAGATGTGACGTTGCCAGCGGAAACAAAAACCCCGAAAGAGCTGACCCACACCATTGAGTTCTCACCCGAGATTGCGATTCCACCGCTCATCGAGAAATCAATGACACAAACAATCGCTCGCACTAGTGTCGACAGCAATACACCAATTGTGATCGCTTCACCAGTGGCCGGAGACAACTGGCTCGATGGAAATAGCTGCTGCGAGGTGACTCCGCACCGGAGCGCGATCAACCCCATCAACGGCGCCCTTTACGCTCCCGAACGCTTCGCAATTGATTTCGTACAGCTTGACGACAGTGGCCGGATCTTCGACGGTGCGAACGACGACATCACAAGTTTCGCTTACTATGGTGCCGATATTCTTGCAGTCGCAGATGGCCCAATCGTGTCGATGGAGTGGGATCTGCCCGAAGAAACACCGGGCGCACACCCCGTAGGCCTGGAACTCTCGCAGTATGGCGGCAACCATATCGTGCAAGATATTGGCGGCGGACACTATGCGTTCTATGCGCACCTGCAAGGCAAGAACCCCCGCGACCTTACTGTTGGGCAAGACCTGAGGCGCGGCGATGTGATCGGCCAGCTCGGCAACTCGGGCAACACAGATATACCGCACCTGCATTTTCATGTGATGGACTCACCACTGCCGCTCGCCTCAAACGGGCTTCCATTCTTGATTGATTCGTTTAGGCTCGCGGGTACGGTCGCCGAACCCACCCTCATGGAGTGCATGGAGACTTCGATCCCGTGTGGCGTGGATGATTCAGCTCGCGCTGCGATGAAGGAAAAGAGCCCGCTCTACCGGGATGTGATCAGCGTCAAGCCGTAATCCATACCTAAGGTTGTTGCATAACCTTTGGTATGAACCGAAATGTATTCACGATCACTCGAAGCATGCTCCGAATCATCGCAAGAAACACGAGCGCCCACACCAAAATTGCCACGACGAGAGCACCGTCTCCGATCACCTCAACCAGTGGGAGCGCATCCACGCGGCCGAGGTTGATTGACGCTACAGCGAACATTCCGACTGGGAAGACTATCGACCACATTGTCGGCACGTAAGTGAGCGGGATCTTATGAATCACGTGACGCCAGACGCCTGCTCCGATGAGCATAGGAATAAGCCAGACGCAGAAGCTCCAGAACACGACTACCGTTCCTGCTATGAGCTCGCGGGTTGCCTCAACCATAGGAGTCGACTGCATATCGATGATGTTCGTTCCCGCGACGACGGCAATCGCCATCGCCCCCATGGCAACCCAGTAGGGCGGCTCGAACTCTTTGGGCGTAATGCCGTAGTGGATGATACGCAGCAACACCAGCATCGCGACACCCGCGTACAGAGCTACTCCGACCGACCAGGAAAGAACAGCGAGGAGACCGACCCACTTCGCAGCCGCTTCGAAGTACGGCTGCACTTGTGCCATACCGATTGCGAGAGATTGGCTCGCTACAGCCCAGATAAACCAAGTGCCGTTCGTCCGGGCCAGGATCGGCTTGCCGTCACGCGTCATGAACACCTGCCAGGGCAGCACGTAACCAAAAACAAACCAGAGCACCGCAGCGAAGAGAAACAATGGCAGCGCGATGCTGACCAGCCCCTCTTGCGTCAGTCGTACTGCGAGCACATTAGTACCAGCTACCACAGTGAAATAGGCGAAAGCCATCTCGGGGCTGCGCAAGTCGTGCAGCATCTCAGCACGGTGGGTAATCGCTCTCCAGATGTACAGCACCCACAGCACTGCGTACGAGACTCCCGCGATCCAGAGCAAAATGATCGACAATAAAACAAAGCCGGTCAGGTGCAACCCGATCGACACGATACCGGTCCCCATGACGAGGGCAAAGTACCCGGGTGAGAGGTGCGCAATCGCTCCACTGAAGGCAGACCCGCCGTCACTCCCCTGCTCGGGGCGCTGACCGATGGCTTGACGCATGCTCCAGTGTAAACAGAACGCGCTGCACTTCGGCGCGCATTTCGCCGGGTATATTCACCTCCCTAGTTTCTACACGGGCGCCATTGAATTGCACTCGTTACGAGATGCGGCGAAACCGCGGACCACTGTAACCGTCTCGTTCAACTCGTTCCGTAAACATATCGAGTGGGCGCGCCCAAAAACTATAGTCATCGTAAAGCTTGCGATAAAACACGAGGGGTTCTTCCGTCTCGGAGTGGTGCCCCGTGCCGAATACCTCATAGCGTGCGCCTTTGAAGTGCTCGTAGGTTCCAGGCTCAACTTCAGTCATGCATCGCAGCTTACTGGCACGCCGTCGCGGCAAGCAGTCGATTCCGAATTATTGTGGCACAACGATGTAAGGTCTCGCGATACGTTTCAGTTAAGTGCCCCCGGCAGGATGACGTTCGAATCTCGTCCCGCGCCCTGAAAACGTTGGTTTCACGGGCGAGAAGCGGGATCAAGCTGGACCGTGATCCGGGTTCTTCGACTGAAATTACTGACCAAAGAGGTCGTGTAGTAGCTTTGATTGAGAAGGTTCGAAACTCGGTCACCCCACAAATGACCGCCGACATGGTTGCCCTCTACGAGTCAGGCGCGTCTGCAAAATGAGGTAGCCAGGGCATTCAGCGTGCACCGGCAGACGGTGGCGCGTCACCTGAGATCGGCAGGGGTCAAGCTGAGGAAGCCCGGTTTTGCGGACGACCAGGCAGACCGAGCAAAGGTGATGTACCTGTCTGGTTAGAATCTCGCGCGAGTGAGTGAGTAACTCGGTGTCCCGCAGGGAAAAGTTGGCTGCTGCCTCCGCAATCACGGGGTAAACCTTCGCCCGCCCTTAGTCCGTACGCTCGACTCCATCTGACCCCTCTTGGTAACCAGGCGGGGGCTCGTGCTCTGCCGTGACATTGGTAATTGGGGCACCGGTCAGGTTGTCTTCGCTGCACTACTATCACGCAGCTAGTGGTTCTTGATCTGGTATTTCCTTGTGTGGATGCTCGTTACAACAGTTCACCCGAGGTGCTTGGCGCTAGTTGTTGAAGCCCCGATGTTAAAACTGCTCGTTCTCGCGGCGCTTGGGAGCTCCATAGCCGCCGACGTTCATAACTTCTGAGAACGGATTCTCGGGATCAGCATCTTTCATTCTACTTACAGAGTGGCAGACTCGGCTCGGCACCATCATTTAGGGCGGTCAATCGTGAAAGGGGATTCGGATTCCGATGACCTGGACTGATGCACGCCCGAGGCCCTTGCGGCGCATCGAGCCAGCGACCTCTAGTGCAAGAATGCCGAGCTGTCCGTGCAAAAGTTCACCGAATACACGTTCCGTACGTGGACCTGCTAGGACGTACTTGCACCGCGCGACCTCCCAGTCGCCGAGCACAATCGATATCCAGTGCTCCTCCTCGGGTGGTTTACTCTCTCACCGCTCTAACCACCACGGATTCTCGAAGCCAGAAGATGCTTAGTAGGTGGGAAACCAGTAGATGTGCTTGCGCTCGGGCGTACGTTCGACGATCAGGAGCTGTGTTTCCATACACATTGAATCGGCATTATTCGATTCCTCGCAGATGACCTCAAGAGAGGGCGCCATGTCGTATCTAGGGCTCGTCGAGCAATCGGGGCTATCTAGTCATCTTCTTTGTCGTGGAGCTCAATGTTCGTCACGACAGGATCACCGCGACTCACATCGAGCTCGACGACGGCCCGAACGGTCATCTCAGCATCGGCTTCGAAATAGTGCTGATTAAGTTCTGAGCCGACGTGGAATAATTCGTCCTCTGAGCCGTACCAGTCACCCTTAAACACTGCGCCGTCGAGATAGAGAGTGACGTCGGCTGTTGCGGTGACCGTGGAACCGTTCTCAGTCATTTTGAAATCTGTGGTCAGTTCTAGTTCGGAAATGGTGGGGCTCTCGAAACCGGGCACCGTGAACTTGACGAAGTTAGGATAGCCGTAGTCCCCACCGTGCACCAACTGGATGCCGACCTCTTCGCCTGCCAGAGCGTACACCGCCTCGGTCGCGACATTGGCTCGAGACGCTTCCTGCAGGCTTGTGATGACGGCCAGGACATGGTTGAGCGCCTTAGCGTTTATGATGCGTCCGCGCTCGACTCCTAGTGTTGCGCGCCTGAAATCCTCTGGTTAAGTTGTAGAATGGGGTATGCCGAGAACAGGACGCCCGAAAGCCGACTTGATCCTGAGTAACGAGGAGCGCGAGCAGCTGCTGCGCTGGTCCCGCCGGGCGAAGTCCTCACAAGCGTTGGCGTTGCGGTCCCGGATCGTGCTCGGCTGCGGCGGAGGCCTGGACAACAAGACGGTGGCTGCACAGGTGGGCTGCTCGACGAACACGGTCAGCAAATGGCGCGCTCGGTTCTTGGAGGCTCGTCTGGATGGCCTGGTCGATGAGCCGCGGCCGGGGCGGCCGGCGACGATCACGGCCGAACAGGTCGAAGATGTGGTCGTGGCCACGTTGGAGTCGACGCCGAGGAATGCCACGCATTGGTCGCGGGCGAAGATGGCCGAACGCTCCGGATTGTCGAAGTCCACGATCGGTCGAATCTGGAAAGCGTTCGAGCTGAAACCGCACCGAGAAGACGGGTTCAAACTCTCCAACGACCCACAATTCGTGGACAAGGTCTACGACATCGTCGGCCTGTACCTTGACCCGCCCGAAGCGGCCGTCGTCTACTGCGTCGACGAGAAATCGCAGGTGCAGGCCCTGGCGAGATCACAGCCGGCATTCCCGATGATGCCGGGCATGCCCGAAAAACGTACCCATGACTACGTCCGGCATGGCACGACCAGTCTGTTCGCGGCATTCAACACCGCCGATGGCACCGTGATCTCCAGCATCCACCGCCGCCACCGGGCGATCGAGTTCAGGAAGTTTCTGGCCAAGATCGACGCCGCAGTCCCCCAGCACCTCGACGTGCATCTGGTCTGCGACAACTACAGCACCCACAAGAGCCCGAGCATCGTCACCTGGATGGAGAAGCATCCCCGGTTCCACCTGCACTTCACTCCGACGTACTCGTCCTGGATCAACCAAGTCGAGCGGTTCTTCGCGTACATCACTGCCGACTTACTCCAACGCTCCGATCACCGCAGCGTCCGGGCGCTGGAGAACGATATCCGCTCCTGGGTTAAAGGATGGAACGAGAATCCGAAGCCCTTCGTTTGGACCAAGCCCGCCGAACAGATCCTCGAATCCCTCAAAAGACTATTACAACGAACTACCGGCGCGGGACACTAGCTCATCGAGGTCCTCGAGGAGGTCACGGTGGACCGTGGGCTCACCGCGCTCGAGGAAGCCTTTGTCAGCGGTGACGAACAGAATGGTATCTCCTGGATCAGCTCCGTCGAAAACCGAGAGAACTGTTTCCCAGATCACCACATCTCTGAAGCCGAAACTCTTCTTTTTCTGCTCCTGCTCAGTTTCGAGAAACGGACGCCGACGTGCCAGGTCGCGTTCCACATATTTGTTGACGTTCACCCCGGGGGTGGGCTCCATCACGACGCCGACTCTTTCAAAGAGCTCCGTGAAGGCGTCATCGAGTTCGCTGTCTATCCTGTCGAAGGTCTCCTGCAGGCGGACTTTCGACTCACTCACATCGACACCGGCTTTCTCCATCGCGGTCAATGCCTTGTCGGCCTCTTTACATGCTTTCTTGACAGCTTCGCGGCGCTGACGGAGGATTTCATCCCGCACGACTTCGGGCACTACGACTCGAACGCGGCCCTCTGCGGCTAGATCGACCAGCTTCCCACCATGTGGTCCTGTGAGCCAGGCATCCGAGTGAAGGGTATTGGAGTCAAGTACGACAATGAGCATGATGACATCATGCCCGATCAGGCCTTGTTCGTGCGAACCTCTATCCGGCGAAAGGCGTCTCAATATTGACGGTCTCTACACGCTACAGGTACGATCGACACATTTTGAGGGATAGGATGCTCCTGCGATCCAGCCGTTGACGCTAGAGCTAGGAGTATTCTCGCCCAAGGGGTAAACCGGCATCTTGACATCGCAGGCGCGTGAGACCAGGGGTGCAATGCGACAAAGTAAGTTGATACATGCATTCAGTCCCCAAGTACCCCGTCAAGAGTCAACTCCAGGTTTACTCGGGACTCCAAGCGGGCGCCCTGACTTGAACCGCAGTAATGAGTTCCAGGCGGTGACGATGCATCCGGGGAACTGGTTATGAGGACGAGCGGAGTGCCCAATACATTTCAAGCTCCGCATCGTCCAGTATGGAGAAATGCGCAGCTCTGAGTCAGTCTGGTACGTTGGGCGCCTCGTCGCGCTTCCCGAGGCTCCGGCCTCTTACACCTACGTCGAAGATCATCCGCTCTCTGACCAGGAAGCTGAGGACCTCACTAGCGCCGTTCTCGCCATTCACGCTTTCTCAGGACAGACCGTGACCAGCCGCGCGATTGACTCTGCCAACGAATTGCTGGTTGCTCTCTCTGGGAATGGTGCTGCCCAGCGCATGGGATCCGACGGTGCCTTCAGGAGTGAAGTAGGACGACTGGTGGAGAGCTGGGTATCGCAATACGTTGCGCTGCGTCGCCGCATTGAGCATGAAGCCGAGGTTCACTTCGGTGCAGACGCGAAGAGGGCAGTCTGTTCCGTGTTTGAGAATGCGTACGACAAAGATGGCTACTACCGCACCGTCTGGGAACTACGTAACGCATCTGAACATGGCCACACGATTCTCAACTTCGTCAGCGTGCGTGTCAAACATGGTGAGCACGGCTCTGAGACCACGCTGAAGTTGCAACTCAGTGATCTCTTGCAAGCGCGTGGACCGAAAGTCGGCGAAGTGCTCGCCGACTTCTGGGGGGGAAGCTGTTGAGACTGACTTCATCAGCTTCATCCGAATGGCAACTGAAGGGTTGAAGACCTTGATCGCTCGCGCGTATATTGCGTTGGAAGTGCAGATAACGTCTGCTCTTGAGCTGTTCAGTCGAGAGGCCAAGAATGTCTTGCGCGATTCCGGACTTCCCTGTCTCTTCCGGATAGAGCGTGAAGGTACTGGTGCCACTTTTCAGAACACTCTGCTTGACCTATCTGCTCATGGTGCAGCCACAGCCGCTTTGGTTGCGTCTCGAGAGCGGCTTGCGCCGCCTAGGGTTGGTCCGGACGGAGTCATCTACTAGTTTCCGCGCCGGGCTGTTCGTGAATAGTTCCCCCGTTACCATGTTCGTGAGCCCATCTAGTAGGAAACTGCATGGGTGGTGGCCAATCAGGCAGGGCATGATTGCTACCTCCAGTCATCAATTGAGGTGTCATGCTTGTTGTAGACAGGAGAACTCCATTGGAAGGAATCCCATCAGATGTCTACACTCCGACCCCGTCGAGAGTTCAGTGACGAGTTCAAAGCCGACGCTGTGCGCATGGTAACCGAGCTCGGCAAAACACGAGCCCAGGTCGCCCGCGACCTAGAAATCAACGAATCAACGCTCGGGAAATGGGTTGGGAAAGCAACCGGCACGCATGGCACTGGTTCAGGGTCAGCCCGCCGAACCCCTGACCCTTACTCGCAAGACCCGCACGAGATGCAACGTGAGATCAACCGGTTGCGTGAGGAAAACACGTTCCTAAAAAAAGCGGCGGCCTTCTTCGCGAAGGAACAGCGGTAGTGCGCAAGTACGAGCTGATCGAACACGAAGAAGGCCAACATGCTGTCACGTTCATGTGTCGACTGCTGAAAGTGCATCGTGCGGGTTTTTACGCATGGAAGCAGCGGCGACATGCAGCACCTGATGCCCGAAAGATACGGCGGCAAGAGCTCTCCGATCTGATCGGGAAGATCTGGATCGATCACCACAAAATCCTTGGGGTGCGGCGCATTCATGCCGAACTTGCTGCTCAAGGGATGACGGTGTCTCCATGGCTGGTGTGGCAGCTCATGCGAGAGCTCGGGATTCAAGGGATTCAGCCGCGCGCCACGAAACGAACCACGATCCCCGCGCCCGATGCCGGTATCCGGCGTGACTTCATCGGGCGTCGGTTCACACCCCCGGTTCCAACAACCTGCCTCGTGGGCGACATCACGTACCTCAAAACTGGCGAAGGTTGGCTGTATCTTGCGACGGTGATTGATCTGACCACAAGAATGGTGGTCGGATGGCAGACGGCAGCCCATATGAGAACGTCGCTGATGGTTGATGCGCTCACGATGGCGCATCGCGCCGGCTACACCGCCGGGAACGCAATATTTCACAGCGACAAAGGTGCCCAATACACGTCTGCTGAATTCGCTGACGCGGCCAGGCTGATGGATCTGAGACTCTCAGTGGGAAGAACTGGGGTGTGCTGGGACAATGCCGTCGCCGAAAGCTGGTTTGCTTCGCTGAAGAACGAGCATTGGCATCATCACCACTATGCCACCCGGGCGAGGGCAAGGCTTGCGGTTGCTGAATATATTGAGGTGTTCTACAACCGGAAGCGTCGCCACTCCACCCTCGGGGTATCGCACCCCGATGTCGGTGATGCAGGCGTTCTTTGACCGTTCAAACCTCCAGGCAGCGGAAAGGGCTGTGGCCTGATCTTCAGCCCGTAATCAATAATCAAGCGTTCTCACGTCTACGAAACTTGACACAGCCCATACAATCTATGTCTGAATGGTGGCGATTTGATGGTTTCCCGACTGCCGACGAATGGCAGGCGGTTTGCTCGTTTGAAGCTGTCATTGTCGCTGTAGTGCTACTCATGTTTGCGTGGAAACAGCTGGAGGATCTCGCGGAGTCAAATAGAGGGCTTGCCAATTCGAATGAATTACTCGCCGAGTCAAATAGAGTGCTCTCGCGCCCGACGGTACTTGCCCAGTTTGAGTCTGAGCGAGTTCCCAAGAGGAACTACACGAATCAAGAGAACGCCAACACCGTGTTTATCACTGTTGAAAACTTAGGCGTTTCACCCGCACTAGCTGTCTAAGTGTGCCGAAAGCTGCGGGCTATGAAATAGCCGGCAGGACTTGAGGGATATGCGCATTGCTCGCGGCGAGAGCATAGAGCTTTCAGGCGGGCTACTGGCATTCTGAAGATCGAGCGATTCAATAAAGTTCTAGGCCCCGGTAGCCTAGGGGGAAGAGCTCCAGCGAGGGAGGCTATATGCAGCGAGCGATGTCATTCTTGATCGATACCAATGTGATCATTGCAGCTGAGCCTTTCGCTGGTGGACTTGAACGAGTGCAGCCTCATGTCAGTCGTTTTCTGAGTCATGCAACGAAGCACGGGCACACAGTTTGGGTTCACCCTGCATCAAGCGATGACCTTTCGCAAACAAGGGATCCGGCCCATCGACGGCAAAACCTTGCTGCCTTTAGGAAGTATGCGGCCCTAGAAGAAACCCAAGTGCCCGATGAGGTTTGGGATTGCTACCCATTAAATCTGAACGATAACGACCAACGGGATGCACGAATACTCTCAGCGCTACATATTGGTGCTGTGGACTTTCTTGTCACGAACGATAGGAAGTTACGTTCTCGCGCAATTCAACTTGGCCACGAACCAAGGGTGCTCCGTCCGGATGAAGCAGCACACCGGCTTAACCTCTGGCATCCTGAGGCACCGCTACCGCCGCCGCAAGTAGAGGTTTTTCCTGCGTACAATCTTGATCCATCGCAATCCATCTTTGACGGCTTGCGAGAAGATTATGCACCTGATTTTGACGCATGGCTAGGGCGGCTGAAAAGGGACGCTGTGAATCGTCGCTGCTGGGTTATTCGGCAAGCTGATGGAACCTACGACGGCATTGCACTTCTTAAGATTTCCGATGAACATCCAAGCGACAACCTTCGACGCGCGATCAAGCTCTCGACATTCAAAGTTGCCGACCATGCAAACGGGCGTCGTCTTGGTGAATTGCTCTTAAAAGCCGTTCTTCGTTGGGCAGAACGTGAGCCAGGACGACCGAGTGACATCTTTGTTGAGGTTAAAGATAAGAAGGACCGGTTGGCCGAGTTCCTGCCTGAGTTTGGATTCAGACTCGCTGGAAGAAGACCTGCGATGAAAGCTTCTATGTCAAGACCCTTGATCCCGCTGAAGGTCAAAGCTCTACTGGGCTGGATAGTTTCATATCAAATATGGGCCTCCTGCGATTCGAGCCGGGCAACCAATATTCGTAGTTCCAATCGTCCCTGAGTGGTATGACGGACTTTTCCAGACGCGGAAGTCCCCGGTGCTTCAGGGAGCATGCTTCTTCCCGGATTAAACACAAACACTCGTGCGCACGGTAATGCGATACGAAAGGCTTACCTGTGTAGAGCACCTCAATCGAGCATTCCTCCTGGAGCGCTCCTTCTCTTCTACCGTTCTCAAGGAACTCGTAAGGGTGATGGTGCGGTAAGCGCGGTCGGTATCGCTGAAGGATCCCATAAGGGTATCGACCCATCTGCAACTGCGGCGCTCTCGTTCAAGCGAACCGTATATTCTCCGGTGGAGATCGAAGCGCTCCATGGAAGGTGGAAGCGATCTGTCTTGACGATTTTGTCTAGACATGATCGGTTCATGATACCAACTTGGGGACTTTCGGAGCTGATATCGAATAAGGTGGTCAAGGCTGCTCCTCAGTCAGTGGTCGAAGTCAAGAACACGGAGGGTATTGCATGGGTCGAGCAGCAACTGAACGCGTCGCACTGATGTCGATTCACCCTGAGTACGCTGAAGCGATCTTTCAAGGCGCCAAGACAGTCGAATTTCGTAAGCGCCGGCTCGCTGCAGACATAAAAACTGTGATCGTTTACGCGACTGCGCCCGTGAGCCGCGTGCTAGGCACATTCAATATTGATGAGATTGTTGAAGATAGTCCCGAAGCTATCTGGGCTCGCTATGGCGAATCAGGGGTAATTGGACAGGCAGCATTTTTCAGTTACTACGAGGGCAAAGAGATTGCATTTGCCATCGTTGTCGAGGAAGCTATGTCTTTTGAGCAGCCGCTTCCGCTCAAAGAGGTCGAACCGAATTCAACGGCACCACAAAGCTATGCTTATCTGCGACGTGACCAGCTTCTTGTCAGTGCTTAGGGCGTGGCTGTCTAGCCTTACCGCAAGCGAATCGCCAGTGAACCTCAATTGGAATCGCTGACTCAGCGACTTGTGGTTGCGTAAGAATTCGAATTTCTGATTGTCTCATTTCATGAATGAGTATGGATTGGCACCGTCGGCAAGAACGCTCCAGACAGTTCTTGGAATGACCGCGGTACAGCGAAGTCGAGTTGAAGAACTCACCCGAGCGCGGAATCGGCTCGAGGATGCGGACCAACTTAAAGGACCGGTCGAGGGCGCGGTTGAACATGTAAGCGCCAGGCAGTCTAGTGCGCTTAAGCCCGGATTCACCGATGACTAGGCTCAAAAGAGTGCTCTGAAATAACGGAAAGGCCCCTCTGATCTGGGAGAATAGTTGTTACGACACGACCATTCCAACCCATCTCAGGGAGCACCTCCAAGATGCAATTCAATCACACGTCAGCGGCGCTGTCTGCGGAGTTCGATGACATCAACCTTGTGTCGGCTTCGGGCTTGGTGCCGGTGATGCGTCTGGCCGAGCGGGCAGGCCTGACGCATCTCGCTGACACGCACCTCACCGTTCCTTCTGACAAGGGAGCGAACGCGGGAGCAAAGGTCGCCTCATTGATCGCTGGCATGGTCGCTGGCGCCGACTCGATCGATGATATGCGGTTGCTTCGTCATGGCGGCATGACCCGGCTCTTCGATCGCGTGTACGCCCCGTCAACGCTCGGGTCGTTCTTGCGGGCGTTTGAGTTTGGGCACGTGCTAGCTTGACGTGGTCGCGTCGAGGTTCCTCACCAGCCTCACCCGTGAGACGCCGGGGTTGTTGCCTGCGGCGAGAGACGAGTTCACCTTTGTTGATGTTGATGACACCATTATCGAGGTTGAGGGGTACCTGAAGCAGGGGGCCTTGTTTGGCTACTCTGGGGTGTGGGGGCTCAACGCTGTCCTTGCTGTTGGGTTTCGATGAAGGACTCCGCACCCTGTGGTGCTCACACAACGACTTCGGGAAGGGGGCAACGAGTTCCGCACGTGGCGCGAAACGAGTCGTTGGTGATGCCCTCGCCCAGTTGGGTCGTATGAGCGGGGCACCCGATCGGCGGGTGTTGGTACGAGCAGACGCCGCCTACTACTCTCACACCGTCGCCCGAGCAGCATTGGCTGTGGGCGCTGACGCTGTCGGTGACAGTTCGCATGAATCCATTGATCAAGCGCGCGATCGAGACCATCAGTGATCACGCGTGGCAGCCGATCATGTACCCCGGTGCGACCCGTGATGAAGTGACGGGTCGGCTGATCTCCAGGGCTGAGGTTGCTGAGGTGCCCTACACAGCGTTCGCGTCACGCAAGCCGAGCGGCACATGTCACCGGGCGGCGCATCGTTCGCCG